>JBBQOT010000856.1:0-1507 GCA_038331165.1 Acetobacterales bacterium | reverse complement strand
CTTTACTTACAAGAATAATTAATGATTACAATTAGTTGCGAGTTTTGGAACGCTCAGAGTTTCCTGACAGCGCCAGCAGCCCCAGATTGATACACGACATCGACTGATGGCCGCTGGCACGGCTACTAAAGGTAATGGGATCAAAGGGTCTCTGACCCTTTGCGGGTCGAGGGCAGAGCCCTCGCCTTTCTTATCCTAGCGCTTATGCCGCATTGCCCTTCCTCCCGGCCGCGCCGGCAAGCACAGCTCTATTTGGTTCGATAAAGGAACATATTGCCACGGCATCCAACTCGTGCCACGGTGAGACACCGCATAGGGAAGGAAGATCCGCGATGGCGATCGACGTGGTGGGCCGCTTCCCGGCCCTGGGCCGCACGATCTACCTGAACACCGCTGCCTTCGGGGTCGGGTGCGACCGCGCCGCCGCCGCCCTGCGCCAGGCCGCGACCGAATGGAGCGAGGGACGATTTGACTTCATCCCGGCCGAACAGGCCGGTGAGGCCTGCCGCGCCGGTTTCGCGGCCTTGGTCGGTGCCCGCGCCGAGGATATCGCCCTGATCCCCACCGCCAGCGCGGTCGCCGGCCAGGTCGCGGCCCACCTCGCCCAGGCTGGCGGCAGCGGCACCCTGCTGGTCGGCTCCGAGGAATACACCTCCAACCTGTTCGCCTGGAAACTGCTGGAACACCGCGGCTTCACCCTGCGCCCGGTGCCGCACCGCGACGGGCGCCTGATGGCCGAGGATTTCGCCGCCCTGGCCGATGCCTCCACGCGCCTGATCGCCGTCTCCGCCGTGCAGTCGGCCACCGGCTGGCGCGTCGACCTCGCCGCCCTGCGCGCCATCGCCGACCGCTCCGGCGCCCTGCTCTACGTCGATGCCGCCCAGCTCGCCGGCGCGCTGGCAATCGACGTCCAGGCCCTGCGCATCGACGCGCTGGCCGCCCCCGCGCACAAGTTCCTGCTCGGCACTCGCGGCATGGGCTACGCCTATTTCGCCCCCGCCCTGCGCTCCGCGATGCATCCGGCCGCCGCTGGCTGGAAGGCTGCCGCCGAGCCGCTGTCCAGCTTCTTCGGTCCCGCCATGACGCTCTCCGCCACCGCCTCGCGGTTCGACCAATCCCTCGCCTGGTTCAACGCGATGGCCGACCAGGAATCGATGCGCCTGCTCACCGGCCTCGGCATCCCTGCGATCAACGCCCACAACCAGGCCCTGTCGGCCCGCCTCTGCGCTGCCTTGCGCGATCGCGGCGTGCCCTTCCTCGACCATCCCGCCGCCAACAGCTCGACCATCGTCTCGGTGCTGCCGCGCGCACCGGATGCCGCGGAGCGTCTGAAGACCGCAGGCGTCGTCGCCTCCGTGCGCGCGGGGCGCGTCCGCCTCGCCGTGCATCTCTACAACACCCGGGTCCAGATCGACCGCGTCGCAGCCCTTCTGGCCGAAGCCTGACCGCAGGAGACACCGATGTCCGACCACTCGGTGCTGCCTTCGGCGCCACCCCGCGCGAAGGC
>JBBQOT010000855.1:0-1509 GCA_038331165.1 Acetobacterales bacterium | reverse complement strand
GCACGGCTTTGCACCATTCGCTTGGTATCGCATCGCCCTCGGCACGCTGGCGCTCGTCCTGCTGTCAACCGTCTGACGCCATGCGCCGCGGCGCAATCCCATGGGGTGCCATCGCCCTGACCGTCGGCGGCGGCGGCGTGGTCGCCCTGGTAGTGTGGTTCGGCGCGGCACAGATCGGCGCCGAGGTGCTGCGGGCCGCCTGGGCGCTGCCGCCGATCCTGGCCATCCATGCCGCCACCCAATTTCTGTCGGCCATCGCCTGGCGCGCGGCCACCGGCAGCAGTCAACCGGAACTGCGGCACTGGTTCACCATTCGCATCATCCGCGAGTCGGTGAACGGCCTGCTGCCAGTGGCCCAGCTCGGCGGCAACCTCGTGGGCATCCGCCTGTTGATGCAGCGCGGCGTTGCCGGCACCGCGGCCACCGCCGGCACCACCATCGATGTCACGTTGGAGGCGCTGACCCAGCTCGTCGTCACCCTGCTCGGCATCGCGGTGCTGGCAACCCTGAGCCAAGACGACGCCTGGGCGCCCTGGGTGCAGGCCAGCGTCGCGCTCATGACTCTTGGACTGGCCGGCTTCCTGGTCGCCCAGCGCGTCGCCGGGCTGCGCATCATCGAATGGATCGCGGGCCCACTGTCGCGCATCTTTCCCCAGTTTTCCATGGCAACAGTGCGGCGGCTGTTCGAGGCAATAAACGAACGCCAGCGCCAGCACGGCATGCTCGCGCGCGCCACCATCCTGCATCTGCTCGCCTGGGTGCTGGGCATCGGCGAGACCTGGCTGGCGCTGGAAGCGATGGGCCGGCCAACCTCCCTGGCCGAAGCCCTGGTGATCGAAAGCCTCGGCGTCGCGGTGCGCAATGCGGCCTTCGCGGTGCCCGGCGGCCTGGGCGTGCAGGAGGCCGGATTCGTGCTGATCGGCGGAGTATTCGGCGTGCCGCCCGACCAGGCGATCGCGCTGTCAATGGTCAAGCGCCTGCGCGAACTCGCCTTCGGGGTGCCCGGGCTGCTGGCCTGGCAATGGCTGGAAAGCCGCCACCTGAATCGCCGTAGGCAGTAGCGAAGGCGGCTAACCCAGGGCCGCCTTGAGATCGCGCACCAGCGTAGCCGACACCTCCGGCCACCGGTCAGACACTGTCGCCGTCTGCGCCGGCCGCACCTCGCAGGCCAGCGCCACCAAGGCACCAGCCAGCGCCACCGCGTCCGGCACCACCAGCCGCGCGAGCGCCACGCCGGCGAGCTGCTCGGTGATGCCGCCAACCCGGGTCGCCACCACGAAGCGCCCGGCTGCCAGCGCCGCCGCGGCCACCCCGCTCTGGCTCGCCTCGCGGTACGGCAGCACCAACGCGTCGGACCAGGCGAGGATCGCGCCAACCTCGCCCTCCGGCACCCAGCGGTTCTCCACCCGCACCCCGGGTAGCGCGCGCAGCGCGTCCAGCACCGCCGATTCCGGCCCGCTGCCGACCACGCGCAACTCCATGTCGTCGCGCGGTCCCAGCGCGGCCATC
>JBBQOT010000854.1:0-1510 GCA_038331165.1 Acetobacterales bacterium | reverse complement strand
CTTGTTCCACATGCGCGAGACCAGCTCGATCCTGATCGTCATGATCCTGCTGGTGGCGCTGGTCGATCTGACCTCGTATTTGTCGCGGCGCCTGATGCAGCGTTGACCTGTCGATGGCCGGCACCGTTTGAAGCAGCCAGCGCCGCGCCGATCAACGCTCGATGTCAAGCACCGCCAGCAGGTCGGGAATCATGTTGTAGACCTGGATTCCAATGAACGCACTGCCCAGCGGATCGCCGCGCGCACCCAGGGTGGGCGGGCCGACCAGGCGCAGGCGGCCGGCGGCGCTGCCGTCGCGCGCGATCGCCCGATAGTGGCCATCGACCGCGAGACCGACGCCGCTGGGATCGATGCAGAGCATGCCGCGCTCGAGCAAGGCCGCGTACAGCGGTATGGCCGATGGGTGCGTGGAATCGACCCCGCTGCAGTTGATCACGCGGTCATATGCAACAACCTGGGTGGCGGACGTGCGTCGCAGGCGCAGGGCGATGCGCAACGGCGCATCCGCGCCGTCCGCGGCCGCACCTTCAATGCTGGCGGCGCGAAAGCGCACCTGGCCGCTTTGCTCCGCTGATGCCACCATGACCGCGTTTTGCGGTGCAACGCGAAAGCGGTGGGTGTCGTACCAGGGCCGCAACTGGCGAAAAAAGCGCCGTTTCTCGGCCACCGCCATGCCCGGCCACACCTGACCGACCATGTCGCGCAGGTGGTCGAACGAAGCGTCCCAGGATTCGCCGTCGCGCCCGAGCGTGCGGATCTGCCGGCGCAAGGCGCGCAACAGGGCGCGTACGGTTGGCGGACTGCCGGCCGCGCGGATGAATGGGTCCGGCGGCGCGGCAAGGCGCGCAAGCATCGGTGGCAAAGGCGGCATGCCGGGCGCGGGCGGCGGGCGCTGCGCCTGCGGCCGCAGGCCGCGGCGCGACACCACGTCGATCGAACCGCGATGCCCGCCGGTGAGCAGTGTGGAAACGATGTCATAGGCAGTCAGGCCGCTGCCCAGTACCAGCACGCGCTCGTCTGACGGCAGCGTGGGCAGATGCGCCTTAGCCAGGGGATCGACGATCACCCGCACGTGGTCCGCAAAGCCGGCACCGAAGCTGGCGGGCAGGCGCGCCCGCGTATGGCCGGGCGCCAGCACCACCATCTCGCACGCCAGCGCCGCGCCACCCGCAGTGACCACCGTCTGCGCAAGTGCGCCCGGCACCACATCGACGGCACGGTCGCGCAGATGACGGATCGAGGAGCCTGTGGGCCAGCTTGCATGCCGGGCTACCGTCTCTTGCAGGAACTTGCGAAATACCGAGCGGCGCAGGAATGTGGTGCCGTTGGCAAGGCGCGCCGCCGGGTCGGCGGCATGGGCGCCGTTGTCGTCGCACCAGCGTGCAAACATGCCGATATCGGCCGGATCCGGGCTGTGCATGCCAGGCTGGCCGTTGAGCCGATGGTCGGGTTCATCCGAGCTGTAGGCCAGGCCGCCGCCGATGTGCTCGCGCGGTTCGACAACGGTGAT
>JBBQOT010000853.1:0-1513 GCA_038331165.1 Acetobacterales bacterium | reverse complement strand
CCTTATCTATCTCACCTCAGGCCCTTACCTGTTGACCGCTCCCGTCGCCTGCATGGCCGCGATCTCAGCCGCCGAATATCCTGCCTCGATCAGGATCTCGGTGGTGTGCTCACCCAGGGCGGCAGCAAAATCCCGCACCTGGGTGGAGCCGCCCGACAGGCGGAACGGCGCGTTCATCACCCGAAAGCTGCCACCGGCGTCGTGGACTTCGGCGAGCGCTTCACGATGGGCGATTTGCGGATCGGCCAGTGCCTCGGCGACGGTGCGGTAGGCCGAGCACGGCACGCCGTGGCGGTTGAAGGCGGCCTCGCAGTCCTTGGTGGGCAGGGTGCGCGACCACACCTCCATTTCCTCCATGAAGACGCTCCAGTTGTTGCGGCGGTCGGGGTATTTCTCGAATCTTGGGTCGGTGATCCAGTCTTCGCGCCCGGCGGCCTTGGCCGCGTTCTGGAAGGTGCGTTCGCTGGCGATCGCCGGCAGGACGTAGCCGTCCTTGGTGGCGACGGGGCCGAACATGTGGCGCGGCGGCGGCGGCGGCAGCTCGAACTGGGTGGCCTGAACCTCACCCAGGGTCAGCGTGAGCATGGCTTCGAGCATCGACACATCGACAACCTGGCCGCGCCCGGTGGCGTGGCGCTGGACCAGCGCGGTGGTAACGGCGCCAAAGGCATAGGTGCCGCTGAGCACGTCGGCGATGTAGATGCCGCAGAAATCGGGCATCGTCCGGCCCGGCTGATAGGCCATGTGGGCGATGTCGAAACCCGACGAGGCGTGGATCGCCGGCGCGTAGGCCGCCAGCTGCGACGACGGCCCGGTCTGGCCGAAGCCGGAAATCGCACAGTAGATCAGCCGCGGATTGGCCGCGGTCAGCCCGGCATGGCCGAGGCCGAAACGGTCCATCACGCCGGGGCGGAAATTCTCCACCAAGACGTCGGCGGTGGCGGCAAGCCGGCGCACCACGTCCACCCCTGCCGGCTGCTTGAGGTCGAGCGCCATGCCGCGCTTGCCGGCGTTCAACCCGCCATAGGAGGTGCTGGCGCCGTTGCGCACGGGCGGGCGGTGCCGGGTGAGCTCGCCCTCGGGGGACTCGATCTTGATCACGTTGGCGCCGGCATCGGCCAGCAGCCGGGCACAATAAGGCCCCGCGATGGTGGTGGTCATGTCGATGACCCGCAGCCCGTCGAGCGGGCGGCCCTTGGTGGCGCTCATGCGTTTCCCCCTTGTTGGTCAAGGGACGCTAGCAGGGTGGGGGGGAAAGCCAAGGCGGGAAGGATAGCGGAAGGGAGATTCTTCTTTTTGTGAACAAAAAGAAGCAAAAAAACTTCATCCAGAAAAAAACGGCACCTGCTCATCCCGGTATGGTCCGAGGGTATCTGGATGAGGCAGATGGGCGAGACGGTTGACTCGGTTGCGGTCGACTCGATTCTAAACGTCGGATGTGCGCCGGCCCTGCCCCGCGCGTTAAGGGCCTGAGGCGGAATAAGCAAGGCGGGGGCTTCGCCCCTCGACCCCA
>JBBQOT010000852.1:0-1515 GCA_038331165.1 Acetobacterales bacterium | reverse complement strand
GCACCAGCTTCATGTCCAGGCCCGACTTCTGACCGAAGGCGATGGCCTCGGACAGCGCCTGCACCAGGCCGGCAATGCAGATCTGATTGACCATCTTGGCGAGCTGGCCGGCGCCCGACGCTCCCACCAGGGTCACCGCCTTGGAGAAGGCTAACGCCACCGGCTGCATGGCCGCAAACACATCGGCGTCACCGCCGCACATCACCGTCAGCGCGCCATTGACCGCGCCGGCCTGACCACCCGATACCGGGGCATCGATGAAGTGCAGGCTCACCGTCCTGGCGCTGGAGTACAGCTCGCGCGCGAGCTCGGCCGAGGCGGTGGTGTGATCGACGAAGACCGCGCCCGCCTTCATGCCGGCAAAGGCACCGCTCGGGCCCAGTACGACCGAGCGCAGATCGGCGTCATTGCCGACACAGCAGAACACGAAGTCGCAGTCGCGTGCCGCCTCGGCCGGCGTTGCCGCCGCAGCGCCGCCGTGCTCGGCCACCCAGGCCTGGGCCTTGGCCGCGGTACGGTTGTAAACGGTGACCTGATGGCCGGCGCGCGCCAGATGCCCGGCCATCGGATAGCCCATGACGCCCAGGCCAAGGAACGCGACCTTGCGCGGGGTGACGGATTCGTAGCTGCGGGTGGGTGTGCTCATACCCCAACTGTAAGCCAGCCGGGGCCTGTGCGGCGGCTAGACAATCGTCAGGTGTTCGGTACCCGAAGACAGGTCAGCGTTTTGCGCACGGCGGCTGTTCAGCTTGATCTGCAGCCGAAGATCGTTGACCGAGTCGGCATTGCGCAGCGCATCCTCGTAGGTCACCAAGCCGCCTTCGTAGAGGTCGAACAGGGCCTGGTCGAAGGTCTGCATGCCCATCTCGCGCGAGCGCTTCATGATCTCCTTGATCTCGCCGACCTCGCCCTTGAAGATCAGGTCGGAAATCAGCGGCGAGTTGATCAGCACCTCGACTGCGGCAACGCGACCCTTGCCCTCCACGCGCGGCAGTAGCCGCTGCGACACCAGGGACTTGAGGTTCAGCGACAGGTCCATCAGCAGTTGGGCGCGCCGCTCCTCGGGGAAGAAGTTGATGATGCGGTCCAGCGCCTGGTTGGCGCTGTTGGCATGCAGGGTGGCCATGCACAGGTGACCGGTCTCGGCAAAGGCCACCGCATGCTCCATGGTCTCGCGGTCGCGGATTTCGCCCATCAGTATCACGTCCGGCGCCTGGCGCAGCGTGTTCTTCAAGGCCTGCTCCCAGCTGTCGGTGTCTATGCCCAGCTCGCGCTGGGTGACGATGCAGTTCTTGTGCGGATGGACGAACTCGACCGGGTCTTCGATCGTGATGATGTGGCCGAAGGTGTGCTCGTTGCGATGGTCAACCATGGCCGCCAGCGAGGTCGATTTACCCGAGCCGGTGGCACCGACAAAGATCACCAGGCCGCGCTTGGTCGAAGGTCTGCATGCCGAGCTCGCGGCTGCGCTTCATCAGGTCCTTCATCTCGGCCACCTCGCCCTTGAAGATCAGC
>JBBQOT010000851.1:0-1519 GCA_038331165.1 Acetobacterales bacterium | reverse complement strand
CGGCCTGACGACTTCAGCTCAGCGCTGGGCCGGCAATCGGGATCTGTGCCTATTCCCGCTGCGCACGGTGCGCCATGCCGTCGATGGTCAGCGGGTGAAAACGTTCACTCAGCCTTCGGCTTGAACGCCAGCAGCACGTTCCCCGCCAGAGCACCCCAGTTCGCATAGCCCGAGTTCATGTAGACCATGCCATCGACCACCACCACGCCCGACTGATCGATCGCGCCGCCCCGGCCCTCTGCACCGTTGACGGTGTCGTACTTGCGCACACTGTCGAATTCCCACAGCACCTTGCCATTCTCCGCGTCGAAGGCGCGCATCACGCCGCTCATCGAACCGGAGAACACCACGCCAGGGATCGCCGTGACCGCCGCGGTCTGGGCGGGGCTGCAGCGTTCGCGTCCCGCGCAGGACACGGGTGGCGCCTGCCACAGCACTTTGCCGTTGCGCACATTCAAGGCGTACAGACCGCCACCGTGCAAGGGATCGAGCGCCACCTTGTCGCCGAAGAAGCGCCCGGACTCCCAACGCGCATCGGACACCGCGACATAGACCGCTTTGCCATCGGTCGCTGAGCCCCATTCGATACCGCCGAGAATGCCGCCCTTCGCAACGCGGGTCTTCCACAGCACCGCGCCGCCGTGGTCAGGATCGATCGCGTGCATCACGCCGGTCTTCTGGCCGCCGAGCAACGCGCGTTTGCCGCCGCCCAGGTCGACAAGGATCGGCGACGAGCCCATGTCGTGATCGGGGCCTTCGTCATCCGGGCAGTTCGACTTGTCGGGCAGGCTGCAGGCCACATTCCAGGCGTCGCCCGCCAGGCCCTGGTAGGTCCATGCAACGGCGCCATCGGTGCGCGACATGGCCATGATGGCATCGCTGGTGTCGGTGGCGGGTTGCGAGTAGTTGTCGCCGGTCGACACGTAAATCATCGGCTGTTTGGGATCGAGGGTCGGTGAGGACCAGATCGCCGCACCGTTCGGGCCGAACATCTTGCGGCCATCTGCGCCGGCTGGCTGCGCGCTCGGCGCCTGATCGATCACATGCTTCTTCCAGCGCACCACGCCGGTCGCCGGGTCGAGCGCCGCGATCGCACCGCGGAACGTGCAGCAGGCATAGCCCGGATCGGCAGCAAGGCCCTCTTCCAGCGAAGACACCGGCACATACAGCTGGCCATCGACCAGCTGGAAGCCGCCGGTCAGGCGTGCCGCCGGATGCTCATCTGCCACCGCGGCCCAGCGCTGTTCGCCGTTGACCGCGTTCACCGCGTACGCGCGGCCGGCAACGTCACCGAAAAAGACCGTCGGCGCGGCTTCTTCACCAAGCCGCGCCACCAGCATCGCGCTCTTCACCGCGGCAGCTGCCTGAAAGGTCCAGTGTGTGCAACCGGTGGCGGCATCCAGCGCATACACGGTGCCACTGCGACTGCCGACGAACAGACGTCCGTCGACTACCGACGGATGAGCTTCGGCGAGTGTTTCGCCGGGGAATGCGAACGCCCAGGCGAGTTCGAGCCCGG
>JBBQOT010000850.1:0-1524 GCA_038331165.1 Acetobacterales bacterium | reverse complement strand
CAAGGCGCAGCCCATGTCCAGCGTGGGTTTTGGCGCAGCCGTCGGCCTGCATGCCGACTCGCACTGGAACAACCCCGAGCCCGAGGTGGTGCTGGCCGTCAACAGCCGCGCCGAAGTCGTCGGCGCCGCGCTCGGCAATGACGTCAACCTGCGCGACATCGAAGGCCGCAGCGCGCTGCTGCTCGGCAAGGCCAAGGACAATAACGGTTCCTGCGCCATCGGCCCCTTCATCCGCCTGTTCGACGGCGAGCACTTCACCCTCGACACGGTGCGCAATTGCGAGGTGCGGCTGCTCATCGAAGGTCTTGACGACGACTTCCGACTCGACGGCCTCAGCCGCATGGGCGAGATCAGCCGCGACCCGCTGGACCTGGTGGCCCAGACGGCCGGCGCGCACCACCAGTACCCCGACGGCTTCATGCTCTTCCTGGGCACCATGTTCTCGCCGATCAAGGACCGCGACGGCGCCGGCGGCGGCTTCACCCACCATCTCGGCGACCGGGTCACCATCTCCAGCCCGGCCCTCGGCGCGCTGGTCAACGAGGTGCAGCTCAGCACCGAGATCGCGCCCTGGACCTTCGGCGTGCGCGCGCTCTACCGCAACCTCGCGGGCCGCAAGCTGATCGGTGCTGCGGCTTGACAACCCTTCACGAGACGCCCGCAACAGCCATGCCCAAACCCTTTTCCTACGCCCTCTATCCGAGCCTGGTGAACAAGCGCGTGCTGATCACCGGCGGCGGCACCGGCATCGGAGCGACCCTGGTCGAAGCCTTTGTTGGCCAGGGTGCCAAGGTCAGTTTTCTGGACATTGCCGACGAAGCTTCGCTGGCGTTGCAAGAACGCCTGAGCGCGGCTGCGCACCCGCCGCGCTTCACCCACTGCGACCTGACCGACCTCGACACGCTGGCCCACACCCTGGCGCAGATCGAACAGAACTGTGGGGCCGTCGACATCCTGATCAACAACGCGGCCAACGACAACCGCCACGTGATCGAGGCGATCTCGCCCAAGCAATGGGACGACAGCATCGCCGTCAATCTGCGCCACCAGTTCTTCTGCGCCCAGGCCGTGCTGCCGGGCATGAAGGCGGCCGGCGGCGGGGTGATCCTGAACATGGGCTCGATCTCCTGGCACCGAGCCCTGCCCGACCTGACCCTGTACATGACGGCCAAGGCCGCCATCGAAGGCCTGACCCGCGGCCTGGCCCGCGATCTCGGGCCGCACAAGATCCGCGTCAACAGCGTGATTCCCGGGGCGGTGCGCACGCCGCGCCAGACCATGCTGTGGCACACGCCCGACGAGGAGGCCAAGATCCTCGGCGGCCAATGCCTGAAGCAGCGGGTGGAGCCCGAAGACGTCGCGGCCTTGGCCCTGTTCCTGGCCTCCGACAACGCCTCGCGATGCACCGGGCGCGAGTATTTTGTCGATGCCGGCTGGTACGGCGCCTGATGTCGATCCTGCCTGAATGCCTGTGGCCGCTTGGGGCCGAACTCGGCGAAGGGCCGGTGTGGCATGCGGCCGAGG
>JBBQOT010000849.1:0-1524 GCA_038331165.1 Acetobacterales bacterium | reverse complement strand
GCAGGGTCAGCAGTGCGGCCACGACCAAGTGCCACACCGGGTCGTTCTTGGCCGGCCGCGCCTGGGCCACCGGCACGGCGGCATAGCCGGCGCCCGCCACCGCCGCGGTCAGCGCCTCGATCGCCACCTCGCCGGTGGCGGTCACCCGCGCCCGGTTGGTGGCGAGATTCACCTCTGCCGTCGCCACCCCTGGCACCCGGCTGAGCACCTTCTCGACCCGGGTGACACAGGCCGAGCAGGTCATGCCCTCGATGCCGAGATCGATCTGGGTTGCCAATCGCGAACTCCTCTAGCACCTGCAAAGTGTGGATGGCCCCTATGCGGGTGCAACCGCACGCGAGAGATGCCAGTGTTGCATGGTCACGCTATGCTGCGTTGATCCACCGCAAGGAGGCCGACATGGCCCGCTTCATCGTGCCCGACATGACCTGCAACGGCTGCGTCAAGGCGATCACCGCGGCGGTGCAACGAATCGATGCCACGGCCACCGTCACCGCCGACCTGCCCAGTCACATGGTGGAGATCGCGTCGAGCAAGCCCGCCGCCGATCTCGCCGCCGCGATCGACAACGCCGGCTTCACCGCGCAAGCTGCCTGATGACCCAGCCGGCCGTCGCAAAAGAAGCGGGCGGCCCGCTCGCCGGCATCCGCGTGGTCGACCTCACCCAGGTGGTGCTGGGCCCGATGGGCACGCAGATATTGGGCGATGCCGGCGCCGACGTCATCAAGATCGAGCCGCCGGGCGGCGACATGGTCCGCTATGTCGGCCCGCGCCGCTCGCCCGACATGGCGGCCTATTTCGCCAACCTCAACCGCAACAAGCGCAGCGTGGTGCTCGACCTCAAGCAACCCGCCGCCCATGCAGCGCTGATGCGCCTGGTCGCGACGGCGGATGTGTTCGTGCACAACATGCGGCTGTCGGCCGCGGCCCGGCTTCGCCTGGACTACGACAGCCTGCGCGCGGTCAATCCGCGGATCGTCCATGCCTGCGCCACCGGCTTCCGGCCCGGCAGCAGCAAGGCGGAAGACCCGGCCTATGACGATATCATCCAGGGCATGGGCGGCATCGCGCACCTCAACGGCCTCGGCGCCCAGGCCGACGGGCCGCGCTATGTGCCGTCGGTGATGGCCGACAAGCTGACCGGCACCGTGCTGGCCTCCTCGATCGCCATGGCGCTATTCGCCCGCGAGCGCACCGGGGCGGGCCAATCGGTGCATGTGCCGATGATGGACACCATCGTCAGCTTCCTGATGCCCGAGCACATGTGGGGCCACACCATCAACGCGCCGGAACTGGGCATCGGCTACCCCCGCATGCTCACCCCCGACCGCCGGCCGTTTGCCACCAAGGACGGCCATCTGTGCGTGATGGTGGCCACCCACGCGCAATGGGCCCGGCTATACGCGCTGTTCGGCCAGCCGGAACTGGCCGGCGACCCGCGCGTGGCCACCGGCCCCGCGCGGGCCGCGAACATCGAGGCCGCCTATGCCATCGTCACCGCCGGCATGAAGCCGAAGACCCACG
>JBBQOT010000848.1:0-1526 GCA_038331165.1 Acetobacterales bacterium | reverse complement strand
GGACCCACCAGGGGCCGAGCCCCTGGACCTCATATTATTTGCATCATCCGATTTCCAAGGGCCATCGGCCCTTGGAAACAAACCTATTTTAAGAATTCAAGGTCCAGGGGCTTGGCCCCTGGTGGGTCCCGTGGCGCGGCTTCGCGCCGCGACGGCAAAGCCCTGGCCTCACCTTATCCTAGCCTTGCTGAATGATAAATATCCTATTTCAAGGTATATTTCCTTGCCTCCATCTATGTGCTGTGCTAGGAAACATGTCATGCCCATGTCACCAACCCCTCTCTTGAACGGACCGCCCACCGCGCCGCCCGACCTTTTCGGGCCGCACCCGGTGGCCGAGGTCGCGCGCTGCCTTGACGCCATTCTTTTCCCTTTTCTTGCCCTCATCGCCGCCCGTTTCGTTCTTCTTGGCCCGCTCCTCACGCCGGTCTGGACCCGCATTTCGCGCACCCGCCAGCGCCTGCTCCGCCTCCTCACGCGCATTGCCGCCGGCCACCCTCAGCGTGCGCCGCGCACGCTCGGCGCGGCACCCCGCCGCTCCGGCGTGTCGGTGCCATTTCCCAACCGCCGGCATGGCTGGCTGGCGATCATGCTCGACCACAATGCACGCAACTATGCCTCGCAGTTGAACCATCTGCTTCACACACCCGGCGTGGCCGAGATCATCGCCGCCTCGCCAGGTGCCACGCGCACCCTGCGTCCGCTCTGCCGCATGCTCGGCGTCGATTTGCCCGCGCCCCTGCGCCCACCCGCGCGCCCACCCGCGCCACCACGTCCGCGCCCGCCAAAACCGGTCCCCGTCGCGCCGCCCGTGCCCACCGGCACGCCCGACCGCCCGATTCCGCGCAATATCCTCGCCGCCGCGCGCTACTGGCGGCGACGCGAGCCAAAAATCACCTGATCGCAGGCCCGGGAGACGTGTGACAAGTTTGTTACGATATCAAAACAATTAGCGCCGCTATCCCGGCGAGCGATGCTGCCAGCGCTCTGCCTCGACCGTCCCGAACAGCATCTTCCGCCCGGTACACGTGGCACCAAGCTTCTCCGCCACCCGGCTCGACGCGGTGTTGCCGGGCAGAATGTAGCTCACCAACCCGGTCAGGTTCTTCTGCAAAAACGCCCAGCGATGCAGGATCACCGCCGCCTCCGTCGCATAGCCGCGGCCCCAGAACGGCTGGTCCAGCCCATAGGCCAGTTCCGGCTCCTCCCACTCGTACGGGTGCAGAATCCCGGCCCGCCCCATGAAGCGGCCGGTATTGCTCTCCACCACGGCGAACATGCCATAGCCGCGCAACGCCCATTGGCCGAGCATCCGCGCCATGCCATCCCAGGTCTCCGCACGGCTGCGCGGCACCCCGCTGCCCAGGGTCTTCATCACCTCCGGATTGGCCTGCATCGCCGCAAACGCATCCAAGTCATCAGCCTGCAACCCCCGCAGGGTCAGCCGAGGGGTCAACAAGGTGGGAATCGGCGTGCTCATGGCGCAATTCCTACCATGGCCCGCCGCCGACCGGGAGCTTCGTTCC
>JBBQOT010000847.1:0-1528 GCA_038331165.1 Acetobacterales bacterium | reverse complement strand
GATCTGGCGCGTCCGGGCTACCGCCGCAGCGAGGCTGACTGGATCGCCGCCCTTCTCGCCGGTGGCGAAATCAGCCCAGCGGCCGGCGCGCTCGCCGTGCATGCGCACCCGCAGGCTGTCGCCGGGTTCGCCACGCAGGCTGCCGGCATGCCACTCGGGACCGACAGCTCGACCACCGGGAAGCAGGCGGGCCAGCACGTCGGGCAGGCGCATAAGGGCAGCACTGTTGATCGCGGCGAAGTCCAGCGTTGGTGCCATGCGGCGCGGCATGATGCGGCCCGTCGCCGTGGTGATTTCAGCGGGCCGCATGCGCGTCTGCTTCCGAGGTGCTGCGGCGGGCCGGGGTGGTCTTGCTGCGCGCCCAATCCAGCGCATCACCCCAGCGGTAGAGCGCGCGGCCGGAGAACAACGAGTAGGGCGGGCCACCGCCGCGCGTCGCCTTGGTGGCCAACGTGCGGGGTGAGACGGGATAGCCGGCTGCGGTGAGCGCGGCGGCTGCGGCCTCGCGCTTCAGCAGCGCATCGGCATTGTCGGGGATCTGTGACATCGGGCCATCCATCGTTTGTGCGCAGCAGCGCGCTGTTGATGGACGAGTGATGGAATGCTTCGAATCTCGCGGCCAGAAACGCGGAATTCCCGCGGGCGCTTATTTCGGCGGCTTGCGCGGCCCTGACTTTTTCCACGCCGCCGGCGCCATTTCCCGCCGAATCGCGCGGAACGGATCGCGGGAAACTTTCACCCCGAAGTGTAATGTGGCTGCAGCGATGTCTTCGGCTTCGCCCGGCGGCGGCTCGGTGGCCGGCCAGGAGCTGCGGCGGAGGATGTACCAGGCTCGCAGCGTGGCCAGCGAATAGACCGGCCTCGGCTCGGCATTCACCGTGACGGCAGGCGGCATAGCATCACGTGCCAGGCTGACCTGTGCCAGTGCGACCTCCGCAATACGGACCTGGAACAGCACGACAGCACCCATGCCGTCGCGAGCCGTATCATCGGCGAAATGGGGACAAAGGTACTGCCAGGATTCGGCGGCCACCTCGATGCGGGGACCGGTTGGCCGCTCGCGCGCCGTCGCGACCAGATCGCCACGCTGCAATCGGCGGCGCAGGTCTTCCAGCAGCTGGCAGCGCTGATACTCGGCCTCAAAATAGGCGCCGGATTTGAGCATGCCGCGATGCACATCTTGCCGGCCAGGAAGCAGATCCATCGCCTCGAACCTGGCCGCTTCGGCCAACGCCGCCGCGAGCGCGTCGAGGATGGTGCTATCGCAGGAACGGCGGGCACCTTCGGCAAGGGTCAGGCCCATTGGATGATCATGCTTCATGCGTTCGGCCCTGAGGTGGATGGACGGTCGTGCCTCGCTGCTACCGGCGGCGGGGACTCGACAGTCCGGCAATCGCCATAGCCGATCGTTCCTGTTTTGTCCCTTGCTCTAATGTGACAGGTGTTGCGGCGGCTCAGTCAATGGCGGGCCGCTACACGCCCTGGCGCTGCATCATTCGCAATAGCACGCGCGCGGTATCACCCGAGG
>JBBQOT010000846.1:0-1529 GCA_038331165.1 Acetobacterales bacterium | reverse complement strand
CGATGTCGGCGATGCCGGCGCGATAGGCGTCGAGGAAACCCATAAGCTTGCGCGCCACATCCATGTAGCCGTCTCGCCCAAGGAAGTTGAACGTCGACCAGGCACCGGCCACACCCCCGGCCGGGCGGGTGCCCACGATGGTGGAGGTCAGGAAGCGGCCGTTCGGCCAGTTGTCGAAATCGAAATGATGATGCTGCGCCTTGTCGCCGGTGCGGTAGAACACGGTGGAGGCGGGCTTGGGGCAGAAGCCGAATTTGTGCAGGTCGGCGGAGAGCGACATGACGCCGGGATTGGCGAAATCGAAATCGGGGATGGGGCGGCCGAGGGCTTTGGCGAAGGGGGCGAAGTAGCCGCCGACGCAGGCGTCGACGTGCAGCCAGGTGTTTTTTCGCAGGGCGAGGTCGGAGAGGGCGGGGATGGGGTCGACGACGCCGTAGGGGAAGCAGGGGGTGGAGCCGACGAGCATGATGGTGTCGGCGTCCATGGCGGCTTCCATGGCGGCGGGGTCGGCGCGCAGGTCGTCGGCGATTGGGGTGCGGCGGATTTCGAGGTCCATCAGGTTGGCGCCCTTGTCGAAGGCGGGGTGGGCGGTGAGGGGCAGGACGATGTTGCCGCGGTGGGTGGGGTTTTTGCGGGTTGCGCGGTTGAAATCGCGGCACGCCTTGACGGCCATGACGATGCTTTCGGTGCCGCCGGAGGTCATGTTGCCGGTGGCGCCTTCGGGGCCGTGGAAGAGGTCGAGCGCCATGGCGATGACTTCTTCCTCCATGCGTTTGAGGGAGCCGAAGGCACGTTTGGCGCCGAGGACGTTTTCGGTGAAGAAGGCCATGAAGGCGTCGCGGCCGACTTCGGCGACGGCGGGGGTGGCGCCGAAGACGTAGAGCGGGACGCGGCCGGCGCGCCAGTTGGCGTCGGCGGATTTCATGGCGTCCATGAGGGCGGCGATGCGGTCGGCGGGCTGGCCGGTTTCGGGGAATTTCATGGCGGGAGGCTCCGGGGAGTGGGCGGGACGGTGTCGCCTGGTTACTGTCGGGGGATTGCGGGAACAACGTCAACGGGCAGGGTGTGATGCCCGGCCGGAGACAGGTGTTGCGCCGGGCGGGGCGGGGCGGTGCCTGGGGTGTGCGCGCGGTGCGTTTTGTTACGTAAACGGAACAATTAGGGCGTGGTTCGGCGGGTGGGTCAGGCGGTTCGCAAAATGAACTTGGGGATTGGGCCGGGGCGGTAGCGGCGCATTTGGGACGGCAGGTATTTGCCGTGTCGCGGCGGTTCGGCCGGTGGGGGTGCCGGGTGCGGGGCGCGCGGTTTGCGCGGTGGTTTGGGGCGGGCGATGGCGGGCGGCGTGGGGATGCCGAGCATGCGGCAGAGGGGGCGCAGGAGGCGGCCGGCTTGCGGGGCGGCGGCGGCGAATGCTGCGAAATCGGGCTGGGCGAGGAGGTGGTTCAGTTGGCTGGCGAAGCCGGCGGCGTGATGGCCGACGGTGGTGACGATCCAGGCCTGGCGGGTGGGCAGGCGGGGTTTGGGCGGGG
>JBBQOT010000845.1:0-1531 GCA_038331165.1 Acetobacterales bacterium | reverse complement strand
GTGTCGTTGACGAGGGTCGACTTGCCCGATCCCGACACGCCGGTGACGCAGGTGAACAGGCCGACCGGAATGTCCACCGTCACGCCTTTCAGGTTGTTGCCGGTGGCGTTGACGATGGTCAGCTTCTGCGGCTCCTTCATGTCGGCCAGGCGGCGGCGCGGCCGGGGGATCTCGATGCGAATGCGGCCCGACAGGTACTGGCCGGTCAGCGAGTCCGGATGGTCGGCCACCTCCTGCGGCGTGCCCTGGGCGATGATGCGCCCACCATGCACACCGGCGCCGGGTCCGAGGTCGAGCACATAGTCGGCGGCCCAGATGGCGTCTTCGTCGTGCTCGACCACCAGCACGCTGTTGCCCAGGTCGCGCAGATGGCGCAGGGTGGCGATGAGGCGGTCGTTGTCTCGCTGGTGCAGGCCGATGCTGGGCTCGTCAAGCACATACATCACGCCGGTCAGGCCCGAGCCGATCTGCGAGGCCAGGCGGATGCGCTGGGCCTCGCCGCCCGAGAGCGTGTCGGCGCTGCGGTCCAGGCTCAGGTAGTTCAGACCCACGTCGTTGAGGAACTTCAGCCGCGAACTGATCTCGCGCACGATCTTGTCGGCGATCTCGGCCTTGTTGCCCTTGAGCTTGATGGTCTCGAAATACTGTTGCGCCTCGCGCAGGGTCGCGTGTTCGACCTCGTAGATCGGCTTGCCCTGCTCGCCGGGCTTGGCCTCGGCCGGCTGCAGCAGCACATGGCGGGCCTCGCGCCTCAGGCGGGAGCCCTCGCACTGCGGGCAGGCTTTGGCGGCCTGGTAGCGGGCCAGGTCTTCGCGCACGGCGGCCGAGTCGGTCTCTTTATAGCGGCGCTCAAGATTGGGCAGGATGCCCTCGAACGGATGCGAACGCTTGATGCTACGTTTGCGTGCGGTGCCACTCTCGGCCTGATAGATGAACTCGATGTCTTCGACACCCGAGCCATGCAGCAGCACCTGGCGCGCCTGCTCGGGCAGAGCCTCGAAGGGCTGCTCAATGTTGAAGGCGTAGTGTTTGGCCACGCTCTCCAGCATTGAGAAGGTGTAGGCATTGCGGCGGTCCCAGCCCTTCACCGCGCCGCTGCCCAAGCTCAGGCTCGGGAAGGCGACCACGCGCTCGGGCACAAAGGCCGTCACATGGCCCAGGCCCTCGCAGCCGGGGCAGGCACCTACGGGAGAGTTGAACGAGAACAGCCGTGGCTCCAGCTCGGCCAACGAGTAGCTGCACACCGGGCAGGAGAATTTGCTTGAGAACAGATGCTCGGCGCCGCTGTCCATGTTCAGCGCCAACGCGCGGCCCTCGGCCAGACGCAGCGCCGCCTCGAAGCTCTCGGCCAGGCGCTGGCGCAGCGCGTCGGCGTTCTCGCGCTTGATCTTGACGCGGTCCACCACCACGTCGATGTCGTGCTTCTCGGTCTTCTTCAATTCGGGTAGTTCGCCGGCCTCGACGGTCGCGCCATCGATGCGAAAGCGCACATAGCCCTGGCCCTGCATCTCGGCCAGCAGGTCGGCGAACT
>JBBQOT010000844.1:0-1536 GCA_038331165.1 Acetobacterales bacterium | reverse complement strand
CTGTCGCTCGGCTCGCTGCTGGGCATCGTTTGCGGGGCGCGGCCCGGCTCGGTGCAGGACCGGGCGCTGTCGCTGGCGGCGATCTCCGTCTATGCCACGCCGGGGTTCTGGCTGGGATTGGTGCTGATCGTGGCCTTCTCGGTCGAGTTGCGCTGGCTGCCCAGCGGCGGGATCGAGACGACGGCCTCCGGGCTGGCGGGCTGGGACCGGGCGGTGGATATCGCCCGGCATCTGGTGCTGCCGGTTCTGGCGCTGGGACTGGTCTATATGGCGTTGTATTTGCGGCTGATGCGCGACGGCATGGCGGAATTGTGGGGCCAGGATTTCGTGCGCGCGGCGCGGGCCCGCGGCATGAGCGGACGGCGGCTGGTGCTGCGGCATGTGGCGCGCAACGCGCTGCTGCCAGTGGTGACGATGCTGGGGCTGCAATCCGCCTCGATGCTCGGCGGCAGCGTGGTGGTGGAGAGCGTGTTCGCCATCCCCGGCCTGGGGCGGCTGGCGCAGGAGTCGGTGGCGCGACGGGATACGCCGCTTCTGCTGGGGGTGGTGCTGCTGAGTGCCGTGGTGGTGATGCTGGTGAACCTGGTGATCGACCTGGCCTATGCACTGCTCGACCCACGCGTGGGCAGCGGGGGCGGCGGATGAACTTCCTGCGACGGGTGCTGGCAACCGGCGAGGGTCTGGCGGGCGGCGCGATGCTGGCGGTGCTGCTGGCCGTGGCGCTGGCCGCCCCGGTGCTGGCGCCCGGCGACCCGATGGCGATGGCCGGCGACCCGCTGCTGCGGCCGTTCCAGGACGCGGCGCATCCGCTCGGCACCGACCGGCTGGGGCGCGACGTGCTGGCCGGCCTGATCCACGGCGCGCGCACCACGCTGCTGGTGGCCGGGGCGGCAGCGGCGGCGGCACTGGGGATCGGCATCACCGTGGGCACGCTGGCCGGTTTTCTCGGCGGCTGGGTCGACGAGGCGCTGATGCGGGTGGCCGAGGCGTTCCAGACGGTGCCGGCCTTCCTGCTGACGCTCGCGCTGATCAGCGTGACCGGGCCACGCGCCTCGACCATCGTGCTGGGCATCGCCATCGGGGCCTGGATGCAGCCGGCGCGGATCACCCGGGCTGAGATCTTGTCGTTGCGCGAGCGCGACTTCGTGGCGGCGGCCCGTGTGATCGGCATGCACAAGCTGGAGATCGCCTTCCGCGAGGTGCTGCCGAACGCGCTGACGCCGGTGATCTCGCTGGCCGCGGTGATCGTGGCCGCGGCGGTGTTGATCGAGGCGGCGCTATCGTTCCTGGGCTTCGGCGACCCGAATCGGGTGACCTGGGGCTCGATGATCGCCGAGGGGCGGGCAGTGCTGCGCGGGGCGCCGTTCCTGTCGATCATCCCCGGCATGGCCCTGGTGGCGACGGTGCTGGCGGTGCACCTGACCGGGCGCGCGGTGGCGCGGACGCTGCGGGTGCGACCAGAGGTGGTGCGGCCAGAGGTGGCGCGCCCGGTGCTGGGGTGAACATGCTCGCCGTTCGCGGGCTGGGCGTCGCCTA
>JBBQOT010000843.1:0-1538 GCA_038331165.1 Acetobacterales bacterium | reverse complement strand
AACCTGCAGCGCGTGCTCGGCCGCCAAACCGAGGTCACCGTCGGCCTGGTTCCCTATGCCACCGTCGATCAGGGGGCGGTGGCCATCCGCCGCGCCTTGACCGCGCTGAAGGAACAGGGCCGCCGCTACGCCATTGTCGATGCCGTCAGCGACGCCCATCTGCGCGCCATCGGCACGGCAGCCGAGGGCCACGCCCTGATCACCGGCGGCTCCGGCATCGCCATCGGCCTGCCCGATAATTTCCGCCGCACCGGGGCACTCGCCGACATGTCCGACCCCGGCGCGCTGCCCGACATCGCCGGGCATTGCGCAGTGCTCGCCGGCTCGTGCGCGCGCGCCACGCTGTTCCAGATCGGCCGCGCCCGCGAACACATCCCAACCCTGCAACTCAACCCGCTGGCCACCCCGGATGCCGCGGAACTTGCCCGACAGGCACTGGACTGGGCCGCGGACAAGCTCGGCGCCGTGCCGGTGCTGATCGCCGCCTCCGCCCCCCCGGAACAGGTCGCAGCCCTCCAGGCCAAGCTCGGCCGTGAGGCCGCCGGTGCCCTGATCGAAACCGCCATGGCCGCCATCGCCGAGGGGCTGGTGGCACGCGGTGTGCGCCAACTCGTGGTCGCTGGCGGCGAAACCTCGGGCGCCGTGGTCACCGCACTCGGCGTGCACCGCCTGCGCATTGGCGCCGAGATCGACCCCGGCGTGCCCTGGACCCTGGCCGAGGGAGGCGGCCCCACCCTGAAACTCGCCCTCAAAAGCGGCAATTTCGGCGCCCCCGATTTCTTTCTCAAGGCCTTCGCCAGCACCGGTGCGGCATGAACGAAGCAGCCCTGCGCAGCGAACTCGTGGAACGCGCCGCCTCGCTGTTCGCACGCGGCTTCTCGGTCGGCTCGGCCGGCAATATCAGCGCCAAACTGTCCGACGGCTACCTGATGACCCCGACCAACTCCTCGCTTGGTGGCCTCGATCCAGCCCGGCTGTCCAAGCTCGACACGGACTTCGTCCACATCTCCGGCGACAAGCCGTCCAAGGAAGTGTTCATGCACCGCGCCTTCTACCAGGCGCGCCCCGATGCCGCCGCCGTGGTGCACCTGCATTCCACCATGGCCACCGCAATCGCCTGCCTGGCCGATCTCGACCAGGCCAACCCGATCCCGCCACTCACCCCCTATTTCGTCATGCGCGTTGGGGCCAGCATGCCGGTGGTGCCCTATTACCGCCCCGGCGATGCCGCGATGGAGCCGGCAATCCACGCCGCCGCCCGCACTGCGCGCGCGGTGCTGCTGGCCAATCACGGCCCCGTCGTCAGCGGTGCCAGCCTGCGCGACGCAGTCTACGCCGCCGAGGAATTGGAGGAGGCCGCAAAACTGTTCCTCCTGCTGCGCGGCCAGCCCATGCGGCTGCTCACACCGCCGCAGGTCGACGACCTTTTCTCTGCCTTCGGCTGATAATACCAACCGCTGGAAAAAACGACCGATCCAGCAAAGGCAAGGCCAGGGCTCTGCCCTGGACCCGCCAAAGGCCGAGGGCCTTTGGAAACC
>JBBQOT010000842.1:0-1538 GCA_038331165.1 Acetobacterales bacterium | reverse complement strand
GGACGGGATCGAAGGAGGCGGAGATTCGCAACGCCCATGCCGGTTTGGTGGTGATCGGGCTTGGCACCCTGGTGGTGCCGCTGGATTCGATGGTCAACGTGGCGTTTCCCGCCATCGTCGCCGATTTCGCAATCGAGATCCCGATGATCCAATGGGTGGTGATCAGCTACGTGCTGACCCATGCCAGTTTGATGCTGGTGTTCGGGCGGCTGGGCGACATGCTGGGCCATCGGCGGATTTTCCTCGCCGGGGCGGGGTTGAGCGTGGCCGCGTTCCTGGGCTGCGCATTGGCGCCCGGGTTCGGCTGGCTGCTGGCGGCGCGGGTGGCGCAGGGGATGGGGGCGGCGCTGCTGTTGAGCTGTGGGCCGGCGCTGGCGACGTTCCTGTTTCCCGAGAGCGAGCGGGCGCGGGCATTGGGGCTGTACACTATGATCTTCGGGCTGGGTGGCGCGGTGGGGCCGCCGCTGGCGGGGCTTCTGGTGGAGCAGTTCGGCTGGCGGGCGGTGTATGCGGTCCGGGTGCCGCTCTGCGTGCTGGCGTTCATCTTTGCGTGGCGGCTGCCGGGGGCGCCCGCGGGCGGGCCGCGCGAGCGGTTCGATGGGGCGGGGGCGGTGTTGCTGGCGGTGGCGATCACCACGGCGCTGCTGGCGGTAAACGCGTCGCGGGAATGGGCGGGGCAGGCTTGGCTGGTCGTGGCGTTGGCCGGCGTGGCGCTGACGTCGGGGGCGGCGTTCGTGCGCCAGGAGTTGCGGGTGGAACGGCCGATCATCGACGTGAGGCTGTTCGGCGATGGCGGGTTCGCGGCGATCAACCTGGGCAATGTGCTGGTGAACCTGGCGGCGTTTGCGGTGATGCTGTTGGCACCATTCTACCTGGTGCAGGTGGAGCGAGTGTCGGTGGCGTTGCTGGGCTTGGTGCTGGCGGGCTCGGCGGTCGGCATGATGGTGTCGGCGCCGATTGCCGGGCGGCTGGCCGCGCGGGTGCCGGCGCGCCGGCTGCTGGTGGTGGGTGCCGTGATGATCGCGGCCTCGCTCGCGCTGGTGGCGCAGATGGCGGGGCTGGCGGTGATGGTGCCGGCGTTGCTGCTGCAAGGGGTCGGGATGGGACTGTATCAGGTGGCCTATGCCGATATCGTCACCCGCACCCTGCCGCGGCGGGCGCGCGGGGTGGCGGGGAGCTTGGCGATGATGACGCGCACGCTGGGGACGGTGGCGGGGGCGTCGGTGCTCATGTTGATGTTCCAGGGCGCGCGGGGGGCGGCGGAGTCGGGCGGGATGGTGCCCGATGCGGCGTTGGCGGCGGGTTTCCGCATGGCGTTCCTGATGGCGTCGGGGATCACGGTTGGCACGGCGGTGCTGTTGTTCTGGCGGGCGCCGCGCGATTGATGCCAAACGCCGTACGGAACAACCATTGGTTGGACAAGGCCAGGGCTTCGCCGTTGCGGCGCGAAGCCGCGCCACAGGGACCCACCAGGGGCCAAGCCCCTGGACCTTAAATGTATGGGTTTCCAAAGGCCGTCGGCCTTTGGTGGGTCCAGG
>JBBQOT010000841.1:0-1539 GCA_038331165.1 Acetobacterales bacterium | reverse complement strand
GATGGGCGGCGACGTCGACCTGAGCTATTCCGGCGCGCGCTGGTCAGGTGCGGCGGCGTTCGGCGAGGCCGGCGTGAAGCATGCCGACATCAAATACGCCTCGATCTACGACAGCTTCACCATCACCGTGCTGCTGCAACTTGAAGACCTCGGCTTCTGCGAAAAAGGCCAGGGCGGCAAGTTCGTCAGCGACGGCAACTTGATCTCCGGCGTCGGCAAGCTACCGTTCAACACCGATGGCGGCGGGCTGTGCAACAACCACCCGGCCAACCGCGGCGGCATCACCAAGGTGATCGAGGCGGTGCGCCAGCTGCGTGGCGAAGCGCATGCGAAGGTTCAAGTGCCGAACTGCGACATCGCACTCGCGCACGGCACCGGCGGCCTGCTCGGCAGCCGGCACGGTTCCTCCACGCTGATCATGGAAAGGGAGTAGTCGAACATGGCCATCATGGAAGATCGCAAGATACCGCCGAACTGCTCCAACCCCGAGAGCGACGCGTTCTACGCGGCCGCCGACGAGGGGAAGTTCATGATCCGGCGCTGCACCTCGTGCAAAAAGGCGCACTGGTACCCCCGCGCCGTCTGCCCGTTCTGCTTCGGCGACACGGTGTGGGAACAGGCATCGGGTGAAGGCACCGTCTACAGCTTCTCGACCATGCTGCGGTCCAACTTCACCATGGCATACGTCACGCTGAAGGAGGGCCCGACGATGATGACCAACCTCATCAAGATCGATCCCGAAACCATGAAAATCGGCGCCAAGGTGAAGCTGGCCTGGGTGCAAACCGACGCCAACAAAGTGCCGTGCTTCGAACCGGCCTGATGCTTGCTTGATCGCCTGAATTGGACCGGGGCATCCGCAGGGATGCCCCGGTCTTTTTTGTGGCGCGACGTCCGGGGCCTACCACAGCGCCCACCACAGCATCGCTCCCGCACCGGCGCACCACAGGGCCAGGATCGCCGCGGCGCCAGCGCGGCTGACCGGACGCTGCGAAAGTGCGGTGGCCGCCGCGCGGAATTCCGCCATCAGCCCCGGCGGCACCATCCGCACCGCCAGCAATATACCCAGCGGCACAATCAGCAGATCGTCGAGATAGCCGATGACCGGAATGAAATCCGGGATGAGATCGATCGGGCTGAGCGCATAGGCGGCCACCGCCGCGGCAAGCGCCTTGGCATGAAACGGCACCCTCCGGTCGCGCGCAGCCAGCCACAACGCGACGACATCCCGCTTGATGCCGCGCGCCCAAGCTGTGACCGTTGCGCGCCAGGACATGACAGCATCCTGTCACTCATACCAATATTTGTGAAGAACGACCCTTCGTCAGGCAAGGCCAGGGCTTCGCCCCATAAGCGCGAAGATAAGGGAGGCTGGGCTCTGCCCAGACCCGCCAGGGGCCGAGCCCCTGGACCTCAGCATATTAAGATGAAAGAGCCCCTCAAAGGCCGACCGCCTTTGAATTTCATTTCAATATCATTTTTATATGCCAACCACGCAAGAGACTGATCGTTGTGGGCTTCATGCCGCCGGGTCCAATG
>JBBQOT010000840.1:0-1543 GCA_038331165.1 Acetobacterales bacterium | reverse complement strand
CCCAGCGCCGCAGCCAGGGATCGGGCGGCGGCGCATCGGGCCGGTTACCGGCCAGCACATTGACCACCGCCAGCACCCCCAGCACGCAATCCAACCGATCCTCGCCGTCGGGACGCGCGCCAAACCCGTCTTGCATCAACGCCGCGAGATCGGGCACGGCCGCCACGCCCAGCCGCGCCATCGCCCCCGCCAACGGCGCTGCCAGCACGGCCCGATCCGCCTGCCGCCGCTTGCTGCCCGCCAGCCGCAGCCCGAGATGGCGCAGCGCCTCGGCCGGATAGGTCTCGGCAACGGCCACCGCGCCCGGCGCCAGCAACGCCCGAAAATCCCCCTCGAATGGCCAAAGCCGTGGCGCGCGCGGCCCCGACAGCGCCGGCAGCAGCCAGTCGCGCCAGGCCGCGATCGCTGCCTTGCCGGTCTGGTTGGCCCCCAGGGTCCAGAACAGCGGCGCACCCGCCGGGCGCTCAGCCGTCGCCCGGTCGCACAGCCGCGACAACCCGCCCGGGCCGTCGAGCCCCAGGGCAGCGGCATGGCCTGCCCGCGTCATGCCGCGCAATCCGCGCGCGGGATAAAAAGGCCGGTCGCGGCCCACCTCGTCCAGCGTGGCGCAAACATCAAAGAAGCCGGGCCGCTCGGCCAACCCAAGCAGGAACGCCGGAAAATCCCCCGCCAGCCCATGCCGGGCGACATAGTCGCGCGGCAGCCCCAGCGGCAGGTCCACCCCCAGCGCCACCGCCCCCCCGCCGCCTGCGGCGCACAGCCGGGCGAACAGCGTCGAAACCTCGCCCACCGGCACCGGGGCCGCCAGAAGCCAACCGGCGCCGTCACGCCGCGCCACCGCCAGCCAGCGCTTGCGCGCATCGATGCTCCAATCAGCGTGCGCGGCGACAGAGGCGGTCATGGTTGCGAAGCCCGGAACAGGTATGAGAGCGTGCAGCGACGCGCTCGCCCCGTCCAACAACAAGGCACCCGTCCATGACCGAAGGCCGCTACGTCGCGCCCGCCCGTTGGCTGCATTGGCTGACCGCCGGATCGATCCTGGTTATCCTGATCACCGGCATCTGGATGACGGAGTTCGAGCCTGCAAACGAAGCGTTCAAGCAGCGCCTGTACGTCATCCATGAGAGCTTCGGCGTGACCGTATTCGCCTTCGCATTGGCAAGGCTGTGGGTGCGCTGGCGCAACAAACCGCCCCCGCTGCCGGCCGACCTGCCCGCCGTGATGAAGCTGGGGGCGGCCGTGAACCACGCCGCGCTGTACGTGCTGCTGATCGTCCAGCCCGTGGTGGGGTTCCTCGGCACCAATGCCTGGGGCTTTCCCCTCACCTGGTTCGGGCTCGTGCCACTCCCCTCCCCGCTCGGGCGGCACGAGGTGTTGGCACCGATCCTGTCGCAACTGCACTGGCTGGGCGCGCTGGCAATGCTGGCGCTGCTGGGCATGCATGTCGCAGCCGTCGTCTTTCACACCTTCATCCGCAAGGACGGAATGTTCGCGCGCATGGCCTGAAGCTAAGGGCCTGAGGCGGAATAAGCAAGGCGGGGGC
>JBBQOT010000839.1:0-1543 GCA_038331165.1 Acetobacterales bacterium | reverse complement strand
GGCGGCGGGCGGCAGGTGGCGCGGCGGCGTGGCCAGCAGCATGGCGGCGGCCATGCCGTGCCCGGCGAGTGCGACAGCGAGCGGCAAGGCCATCGGCTGGCGCGCGGTGCGGCGCCGCATGCCGGGAGCCGTGCCGCGCGGGGCGGTTCCGGTCAGTCCCAGGCCGGGGCGAAACCCGGCGAGACGAAGCGCTGGTTCTTCGGCAGGGCGGCGATCGCATCACGGTCGGAGCTGTCCAGGTGAACGTCCAGGGCGGCAAGGTTGGCGCGCTGGCTGGCCTCTCGCCCGGCCTTGGGGATGGCGGCCACGCCGTCCTGTTCCAGCAGCCAGGCGAGCGCTACCTGGGCAGTGGTGCATTCGTGCTTCTTCGCGATGGCCTCCAGCGACGGGTGGTCGGCGAGGCGGCCCTGGGCCAAGGGGCAACAGGCGGTCACGGCGATGCCCTTGCCGCGCGCATAGGCGACGAGCTTCGCCTGGTCGAGCAGCACGTGGTACTCGAACTGGTTGCAGGCGATCGGCGCGCCGATGTCCTCCACGGCGCGCTGCAGCAGGGCGATGGGGAAGTTGGAGACGCCGATGTGCTTGGCGAGCCCCTGTTCCTTGAAGCGGACCAGTTGGCCGAGGGCTGCAGGAAGGTCCATGTTTGGGGCCGGCCAGTGGATCAAATAGAGGTCGATGTAGCTGGTGCGCAGCTGGGAGAGGGAGGCGTCCATGGCGCGCTGCATGGCGTCGGGGGCCAGGTTTTCCCACCAGACCTGGGTGGTGACGTGGATGTCGGCGCGTTTCACGTCGGTGGCGGCCAGGGCGGCGCCGACTGCGTCTTCGTTGCCGTACATCTGCGCCGTGTCAATGTGGCGGTAGCCGCGGTCCAGCGCGCCCAGCACCGCCTGGGTGCATTCCTCGCCGCGCATGCGGAAGGTGCCCAGGCCGAGCTTGGGCATCTGCATGCCGTGGGCGGTGATCGTTTGCATGGGGGGTCCTAGCCGCGCTTGGAGAAGTCGACGATGGCGGCGAAGCCGGTTTCGGTGCCGAAGGCCAGGTGCGTGCCGTCGGGGCTCCAGGCCAGCGCGGAAACCGGCCCGCGGCCGGGGGCGGCGACGGGCAGGATGCGGGCGGAGTTGATGTCGGCCATCACCACCAGCCCGTCGGCGAAGCCGGCCGCAATGGCATCGTGGGTGGGGTGGGCGGCGACGCTTGTGCAGGTGACGCCGTCGCCGCCGGCCAGTTCGGTCGGCGGCTTACCCATCGGGCCGCCACCGTGGAACGGCCACATCACGATCGCATCCGCCCCGGAGCTGGCCAGCCACTTGCCGGTCTTGGTGAAGGACAGCGCCATGGTTTTGGCGGGGTAGCCCGTCATGCGCATGTGCTGGCCGTCGGACAGGCGCCAGCCGTGCAGCGCGTTCTCCTGCATGGCGGTCACCACGCAGTCGCCGTCCGGGGACATGGCGATGCCGATGTGGCTGCCCTTCCACTCCAGCTTGCGCGGGTTGTCGGTTTTGGACGCGACGAACCAGATGCTGGCGCCGTTGTAGTGGCTGGC
>JBBQOT010000838.1:0-1557 GCA_038331165.1 Acetobacterales bacterium | reverse complement strand
TGTTGATCGACAAAGCCCCGCTTTTGGCGGTCCTGGACGGCTACGAGGCACTGTTCCACGCCGAATTCGCCACCGCCATCCTGCGCCGCCTCGGCCTCGCCCCGCGCGACCCGGACTCAGACGCCGCCCTGGCCCGCGCCTTCGCCGCCTTCCTGGAAGCCAGCCAGGCCCCCTTCGAGCAGGCCTTCTTCGACTGGCACGCCGGCCTACCCAGCGAAGCCCGCGCCGCGCGCAGCCCAGCCGCCGCCCACTACGCCCATCCAAGCTTCGCCCCGGTGCGCGAAGCCCTCGCCGGCTACAATCCCGCCGCCGGGGCAACGCCCGATCACCCCTATCTTAGCCGCCCCACCCCGTGCACCATGCTGATCGACGAGGTCGAAGCCCTCTGGTCGCCCATCGCCGAACACGACGACTGGACCCTGTTCCACCGAAAACTCGCAGATATCGCCGAGATGGCCGAGGCCTACGCCACCACCGAAACCTGAGCGCGAGCGGCCCTTCTCCCTTGCCTCGCTCCTCCGTGTCTTTGTGCCTTTGTGGCCGATTTCTGGCTTGCTTGCCGCCGCTACGAAACCCGAAACGCCTTCATCGCCGCCGCATCGAACTTCAACCCCAACCCCGGCCGGTCCCACAGCCGCATCACCCCGTCCACCACCGGCGGCGTGTCCTCGAACAGCGCCAGCGTCCACGGCATGTATTCCACCGTCAGACCATTGGGTGCGGCGGCAACGAGATGGCAGTGCAACTCCGGCGCCAGATGGCTCACGATCGGCAGGTTGAACGCCTCGGCCAGGGCGGCCACCTTCATCCACGCCGTGATGCCGCCCACTCGCACCAAATCGACCATCACGATATCCACCGAGCGCGCCTCGATCATGTGGCGGAACGGCACCATCCCCCAGACGTATTCCCCCCCGGCGAGCGGCGTGGCCAGTGCCGCGTTCACCCGCGCCATGCCCTGGTAGTCATCATGCGCCACCACGTCCTCCAGCCAGAACAGGCCGAATTCCGCGCAGCGCTGGCCGATATCGATCGCCTGTTCCGGGCGCCAGCGCTGGTTGATGTCGCACATCAGCTTGATGTCCGGCCCGATCGCCTCGCGCACCACCCGCATCCGCCTGATCTCGTCCGATGGCGCGGGGTTTCCCGGCAGCGCCATCTGCGTCTTCATCTCGCGGAATCCGCGGGCGACCAGCCGATGCGCGGCCGTCGCCGCCTGGTCGTCGGTCAGGCCCCGGCGCAACGACCCGCTGGCGTAGCACGGCACCCGGTCGCGCAACCCGCCGAGCAGCTTCCACAACGGCAAGCCCAAGGATTGCCCCTTGATATCCCACAGCGCGATATCGATCGCCGAGGCGGCCAGGGTAAAAATCCCGCCGGGCCCGCACGACGCCCCCGCCGCCGCCATCAACTTTCGCCCGATATGCTCGATGCGCAGCGGGTCCTCGCCGATGCACAGCGCGCCCAGCTCGTCCACCGCCGTGCGCAGTGCCCCGGTCATCGCCTCGCCATACAGCGTGAACGCGATGCCCTCGATCCCGGCATCCGTCCGCAGCC
>JBBQOT010000837.1:0-1557 GCA_038331165.1 Acetobacterales bacterium | reverse complement strand
GCAGATCCCCTCGGTGATCGCGGCATCGGACTACCTGCCGCTGGTCGCCCTCGGCGTGCTGTGCGCGCTGGGTGGCATCGCCATCATGCGCGGCGTCACGCTCACCGAGGAGATATTTCACCGCTCCCGCGTGCCGGTCTGGCTGCGCCCGGCGATCGGCGGGCTCGCCGTCGGCATGCTGGCGCTGGTCACGCCACAGGTGCTGTCGGCCGGCCACGGCGCATTACAGGTGGACATCGACGCCCCGTTCACCCTCGGTGCGCTGCTGATGCTGATCCTGCTGAAATCGGTGGCCTCGGCGATCTCGCTCGGCTCCGGCTTTCGTGGCGGCCTGTTCTTCGCGTCGCTGTTCCTCGGCGCCCTGCTCGGCAAGGCCTTCGCCGCAGCATTGGCCACGGTCGCCACCGCCTACGCCATGCCCAGCGTGGTCGCCGCCTTGGTGGGAATGAGCGCGCTCGCGGTGGCCATCGTCGGTGGTCCGCTCACCATGGCCTTCCTGGCGCTGGAAACCACCGGCAGCTTGCCGCTGACGGTCGCCGTGCTGGCCGCGGCCGTTGTCTCCTCGCTGACCGTCCGCCGCACCTTTGGCTACTCCTTCGCCACCTGGCGGTTCCACCTGCGTGGCGAGGCGATCCGCAGCGCCGTCGACATCGGCTGGATGCGCAACCTGACGGTCGGCCGCATGATGCGCCGCGAGTTGCGCACCGTGCGCGCCGACACGCAGCTTGCCAGCTTCCGCCGCGACTTCCCACTGGGCCTGACCGACCGGGTGGTGGTGCTGGACGATGCGGGAAAATACGCCGGCATTGTCCTGGTCGCCGAGGCCCACACCCCGAACGGCCGCGCGCCCGACAAAGGCACCGGCACGATCGTTGACCTGTTGCACAACGCCAGCGATATGCTGACCCCGCAGATGACCATCAAGGATGCCGTCGCCCTGTTCGAAACCGCCGAGGCCGATGCGCTCGCGGTGGTCGACAGCACCGACAACCGCCGCGTCATCGGCCTGCTGACCGAGCAATACGCCCTGCGCCGCTATAGCGAGGAGCTGGAACGCCGCCGCCGCGAATTGTCCGGCGAATAGCTGGCGTCTACGCTCCAGCTGCCATCCAGGAGGAAACCAATGGTCCAGCTCATCGAATACGCCGACGCCTCGCCGGAGGTTCGCGCCGTCTACGAAGATATCGCCGCCGCCCGCGGCATCCACCCCAGCGAGGTGAACAATGCCTGGAAGGCCCAGGCGATCCATCCGGAGAACATGCGCCGCTTCTGGGAGCGGGCGAAAACCATCATGGCCCCCGGCGCGATCGACCACCTCACCAAGGAACTGATCTACCTCGCCGTCTCGATCAGCCAGCAATGTGAATACTGCACCGCCTCGCACACCTACCAGGCCCGGCAGAAGGGTGCCACCGAGGCACAACTCGCCGAGATGTTCGCCATCGTCGGCCTCGCCGTTGAAGGCAACCGCATGGCCAGCGCCTATCGCATACCAGTGGACGAGAAGTTCAAATAATACCAACCACCGTTTATGGTGAATCATCGCCACGCAAGGGC
>JBBQOT010000836.1:0-1558 GCA_038331165.1 Acetobacterales bacterium | reverse complement strand
GTGCGTCACCATCGGCTTGAAGTCCACCCGGCCGCTGCGGATCACCTCCATCAGCCGGCGCATCCGCTCCTTGCCGCCGGGGCACAGCGAGGTGACGATCTTGTGGTCGCCGAGCCCGGCGGCGAAGGCACCGAGGGGAATGCGCAGGTCGGTCGAATATACCCCCAAGCTGGACAGCGTGCCGCCCGGCCGCAGCACGCGCAGTGCGCTTTCGAAGGTGCCCTGGGTGCCCAGCGCTTCGATCGCCACGTCTACACCGCGGCCGTCGGTCAGCCGCATGATCGCTTCCACCGGGTCGCCGTCGTGGAAATCAAGCACGATGTCGGCACCAACGGACCGCGCCATGGTCAGGCGCCCGGCGATACCATCCACGCCGATCACCGTGGTGGCGCCCATCAGCTTCGCCCCGGCTGTGGCGCACAGGCCGATCGGCCCCTGGGCGAACACCGCCACCGTGTCGCCGATGCGGATGCCGCCGTGCTCGGCACCCGAGAAGCCAGTCGACATGATGTCGGGGCACATGAGCACCTGCTCGTCGGTCAGGTCGTCGGGCACCACGGCGAGGTTGGCCATCGCATCGGGCACCAGGATGTACTCGGCCTGGCTGCCGTCGATGGTGTTGCCGAAGCGCCAGCCACCCAGCGCCTTGAAGCCGTGCTTGCCGAAGCCGCCATCCTGCGAGTGGTAGCCGCACAGACAAGCGTTGGAATACCCCGAGGGGGTAATGGCGCCGGCGATCACCCGTTGACCTTCGCGGTAGCCTTGCACCGCCGAGCCGAGCTTTTCGATCACGCCGACCGGTTCATGGCCGATCGTCAGGCCCTGGGCGACTGGGTATTCGCCCTTCAGGATATGCACATCGGTGCCGCAGATTGTGGTGGTGGTGATGCGCATCAGCGCGTCCAGCGGGCCGGGCTCGGGGATCGGCTTTTCGTCCAGCACGATGCGCCCGGGCTCGACGAAGATGGCAGCCTTCATGCGCTTGGCCATCGCGATGTTCCTGCTGCAGTGTCGGAGATGGCTGTTTAGCAGGTCGGGGGCCTGGCCGCGTGATCTCCATCGATTGCGCCGTTCAATTGACCGAGAGGCCGGGCGCCGCCACGTTGGCCAGCGATGAAACCCCCCGTCTGGCTGCTCGCCCTTGGCGCCACGTTGCTGGCGCAGGCCACGTCCTCGTTCATGGGCCAGTGCCTGCCGGTGGTGGCGCCGCTGCTGACCGCCTCGGCGGGGCTGGCGCCGGAGCGGATCGGCAACCTGTCATCGCTGGTGTCGCTGGGCACCATCCTGTTCCTGGCCTTCGGCAGCCCGGTGCTGGCGCGGTTGGGGCCGGTGGGGGCACTCAACGCCGGGGCGGGCTTTGCCATATTGGGGCTGGCTGTGGCCGCCCTGGGCACCTGGCCCGCATTGGCGGTGGGCGCGCTGCTGCTGGGCATTGGCTACGGGCCAACGCCGCCGGCGGGCAGCCGCATCCTGCAGGCGACCGCGCCCAAGGGCCACCGTTCGTTGATCTTCTCCATCAAGCAGGCCGGCGCACCTTTGGGTGGGGCGCTGGCGGGCC
>JBBQOT010000835.1:0-1561 GCA_038331165.1 Acetobacterales bacterium | reverse complement strand
CCCCCCCCACCACCACAGCCGCCCCAGCGATCACCCCCGTCGCCACCCACAGCGTCACCCCCAGCGACGCCACGCTCAGGCACGCGCTCGTCAGAATAATCCCCACCGCATTCGCCGTCCGCGCCAGCGCGAACAATTCGGCCTTCCGATGTGCCGGCGACAGCGCGTCGATCATCAGCGAATAATACGTGCTCAGCGGCGCCATGCAGCACCCCACCATCACCGCCCCCACCACCGTGGCCATCACCGAAAGCTGCATCGCCACCAGCCCCGCCCCCAGGCTCATCAGCACGAGATAGCCAACCACCACCCCCCGGCGCGGCATCCGGTTGCGCACGCTCACCCACACCCCTCCGGCCACGGAGGCGGCGCACAGTGCCACCGTAAACACGAACCCCATCGCCGGCGCGAACCCGTGGCTTACCGCCAACGACACCGCCCCCACCTCGATCGACGACACCACCGCGCTATTCGCCAAGGTGCAGCCCAGCCACAACATGATCGCCGGCGACACCAGGCTACCCCGCCCATCCAGCGGCGGCGGCACTTTCGCGTGCGGTATACTGGGCAACAGCAGTGCCGGCACCGCTCCCAGCAGGCTCAACACCACCAGCGCGAACACCGCGTCGATCGTCCCGAGCACCGAGGCCGCCACCGGCGCCGCCACGAAGGTGACCTCCCCCAGCGTCGCCGCAATGCCCAGCGCCCGCGGCATCTGCGACGGCACCACCAGATAGTTCAACACCGACCGCAGGTAGCCAAACGCCGCACCATTCACCAACCCCGCCAATGCCGCCGCCACCAGTAACGCCGCAAACGGCGCGCCCGCCGCCGCCAGCACGGCCACGCCCCCCAGCGCCAGCGTGCGCGTGGCCACCAGCACCCGCAGGAAGGCCACCGCATTGCGGCTCCGCCCCAGCCGGGCAATCGGCACCGCGCCGACCACCTGCGCCAGGGTGATCGCCAGCACGATCGCCGCCCCGCTGCCCGGGTCGCCGGTCAAGGGTAGTGCCAGCAGCGCGAACACAATCGGCCCCGCGGCCTGCGGCACCCCGAACGCGCCATATGACAGGTACCAGCGAAGCAACGCCCCGCCGCCTGTCACCTCCGCCACCGGATCGGAAGCAGCAGCACCGTGTTTCGCTAAGGCCAGGTTTTCGTCCATCCACCCAGCATAACAGCCGCCACGGTTCCTGGCGCCTCATGCGGAAAAACCAGAATGACCCCTTGCAGCGAGCGATTTTGTTATGTATAACACCCATGTGTTAATTCAATCACCCCATCCCCTGGCCCCGCTCATCGCCGGCATCACCGCCGATATGCGCGCCCAGCAAGCTGACCACGTCGCCCGGTCCGGGCTGCTGGCGCCTCTGCACGCCCTGATTTTCGCCACCCTGGCCCGCATCTTCGCCAGTCTCGGCGACCTGTTTGATCTCTGGCGATCCGGCCGCCTGCCGCCATGCCCCGCCCCCGCACCCCGCCCGGTCCCCGCACCCCGCCCGTCCCGCGCCGCCATGCAGCGCCCGCCCGCACCCTGCCGGCACCCCCGCGCCCGTCATCG
>JBBQOT010000834.1:0-1566 GCA_038331165.1 Acetobacterales bacterium | reverse complement strand
TTGGCTACATCGGCGGCGGGGCCCGGGATTCCGCCAACGTGATGCCGGCCGAGATCACCGTCTCCGGCACCGCGCGACACTACAAGGACGCCACGAAGGAAATCATCGAGCGCCGCATCCGCGAGTTGGCCGAGGGCCTGGCGAACATGCATGGCGCCGGCGTGGCGGTGGAATTCGTCTGGGTCGCCGAGCCGCTGGTCAACGCCGACGAGCCCACGGATGTCGCCATCGCCGCCGCTGCCGCCGTGGTTGGCGATGCGGCGGTGAACCCGAGCATCCCGCCCACCGGCGGCGGCGAGGATTTCGCCTACATGCTGAAGCGCAGGCAGGGCGCGTTCATCCGCATCGGCAACGGCGAGGCATCGGCCGGCGTGCACACGCCGCTCTACGACTTCAACGACGAGGCCATCCCCTATGGCGTTGCCTATTGGGTAGAGCTGGTGAAGCAGGAGCTGCGCCTGTAGCCCGGCTCACGCGGCGCTGAACCCGGCGTTCGGCTTCGGGAATTCCATCCGCGCGCTGGCACCGATGCCGGTCAGGCACAGCTGGTTCACCTTGAGGTCGCCGGCGATTGACAGCAGGGCGAACGCCTCGCTGGCACTCACCGACAGCCGGGCGCGCATCAGCTCGATCATCGACCGCGTCGCGATCTGCGCCGCCTCCTCGAAACGTGGTGCCGCGGCAGTGGTGATCCACAGCCGGTCGGTTTCCATCCAGGGCCATTCGGTGGCCGCCCCCTTCTCCAGCCGCAGGTGCAGGTGGACCCTCCCGCCGATTTCCACGCCGCTGCCGCTGATCTCCCCATCGCCCATCGTGGCGTGCAGGTCGCCCACGTAGAACTGCGCGCCAGGCACCCGCACCGGCAGGTGGATGCGCGTGCCGACGGCCAGCCGGTTGTTGTCCATGTTGCCGCCGTGCCGGCCGATATAGGCGGTGGCAATTGCCTCCTCGGGGGCGGTGGCCATCACGCCGATCATCGGCCGCACCGGCAGGCGCAGATGGCCGAAATGCACCAGCCCGTCGCGCACTGGCAGCACCTTGGTCTCGGTCTGGTTGACCAGGCCGGTCAGCAGCCCGGCATCGGGCTTCACCATCACGAAGCCCTGGTCGTCGAGGTCGATGCGCAGCACCTCCACCACCAGCGCGTCCCCGGGCTCCGCGCCCAGCACGCGCACTGGGCCGGTGGCGGGATTGGTCTTCGGGAAGCGATCGGTAAACACCGGGGCCGTCGGCGCCTCGTCCTCGGGTCGCTTCAGCTTGCCGGAGCGCGCATCGTGCGTCTCGATCATCACCTCGCACGGTGCAGCAACCTCCAACCGCGCCGGGGCGTCGGGGTCGATGGCGAAGGCGAGCGTGCTGCGGTCGAGGAAATGGATCGGCATGGCCATGGCATGTCTCCCCTGCGCTGCCGCCGGGCATGGCGACGCGGAGAGGATAGGCGGGGGCGATCGGCCGGTCACGCGCCCGCTCCGTCGCCAGCGGCAATCGCGCGTTAACCCTGAGCGGCGAAGCTGGCCCACTCAGCTGGCCCATTCAGTTGTTGACGGAGCCGACCCATGCCCTTCC
>JBBQOT010000833.1:0-1570 GCA_038331165.1 Acetobacterales bacterium | reverse complement strand
ATGCCCACGGTGAAGCTCGGGGCCGAAACCGGCTCGAGCGGCGCCCAGCGGCCCGCGCGTTGCAGGGCCGAATAGCGCTGCATGTGTCGGTGGAAATGCATCACGGCGTAGGTCGCGTACTCGGCCATCTGCCGCCCCATGCCCGCGTCCACCATGCGCGTGACCGGGATGTCCGGCGGCAGCGCGGGATCCTCCAGCAACGCATCGACGCCCGCACCGAGCGAGAGGATCGCGCGGAGGTTCGGAAACTGCGCGAGCCAGCCGCGGGGCGGTTTCCACACCAGCGCATAGCGGACCGCGTCGACGGGACCGGTGTGGGGCGCCACGCGGAAGGTGACGGAGGGCACCGCGGCGGCGATGGCCGCCTGCCAGGGTGCGGGATCGTCGGTGTTGCTGAAGAACACCAGGGTGGGTGCGGTTGAATTCATGCGATCAGCGGAGGTCGTGACGGTACTCGAAAAGGAAGAAGGTGATCCCATTGTTGGGTTCCCCGAGCCCACCGTTCGAGATGTGCTCGAGGCGGGCGGCGAGGGCCTGCTCGTGCCGGGCGCCGAACTCGAACCCGGCCGCGAACGTTTCGCCGAACTGGAACGACATGCCGAAGCCGCGCGCGGGTCCGATGTTCTGATCCGAAAGATAGTGGAAGCCGGCGCCCATCTCCACAAAGAAGCGCGGTCCCGCAGCATGATTTCCGATCCGCAGCGCCGGCATGGCGCTCACATCCCAGAGATCCGGATGGGTGCCGCGGTAGTGCGGTTGCCACCAGCGGGAGGCCCGCACCGTCCACCACACCTCGGCCCGACAGCCGCGGTTGCATGGGAGGTCGGTCCAGCCCGGCCAGGAGATGCCGGCAGCGATCCGGCGGACACCATCGCCTTCGCCGGCATCCAGGTGGATCGCCGGTGGCGGATCGACCGCCAGGGTGATCGCGGGGGCGAGGGCGAGGCAGGCGACTGCGCAGTGCCGCAGCAGCCCGCCCGCGGCCACCGTCGATTGCTCCGCGTGGCCACCGACGCCGCGGACGAGGGTCACCACCGGTAGCCGATCGAGAACACGAGCAAGCGGTCCGTCCGCTTGCGGCCTGGCGCGGGATCGCCGTCCCAGTCGGCGTTCAACTGGATGTTCGCCGACAGCTGCCGGCTGATCGGCAGGCGCAGGCCGGTCTGCGTGCGCAGGAAACTCCCGGTGAGCGCGCTGAGGGACAGGTAGTTCTGTTCGTAGTGGAAGAACTGGACGCGGTCCTCGACCACCCAGTGGTCGAAGCGCAGGGCGAGCCGTGCAGCCAACGTCTGTTCGTCGGGGGAATTGAAGAAGTCGGTGACGACGCGATCGAGACCGCCTTCAAGCGCGAGGGTCGTACGCGCCGTGTCGATGGCCTGGAAGCCCGCCCCGGCGCCCAACGTGTGCCGCAAGCGCAGTTCCTTCAACTGGTCGTGCTCCATCGTGCCGGCGCCGTACGCGTACCAGCGCCGGCTCACGAACCGGTCGTACTTGAGCCCGACGGTGGCGTTGGCTTCGGTCTGTGCGCCCGTCTGGGTGGCCTGGTTGCCGCGGCCGTTCAGGATCACGC
>JBBQOT010000832.1:0-1579 GCA_038331165.1 Acetobacterales bacterium | reverse complement strand
GGGGGGGTTCGGCAGCGCCTTGCCGGCGGCTGGCTGCTGGCCGGTGGTGCCATCGGCAGTCGCCTTGTCGGCCGGCACACCAGTGCGCGACCGCGTCACATCAACCGCCGCAGCAGCCGCGCCGATCCGCGGGATGGTCAGGTCGCTCGGCATCGCAAGGCACCTCCGGTGGCATGAAACCAGCCTGGGGCACCCTCCTGGCGCAGGAACGTGATGTTAGCCCGCAAAAGGTTGCGAAAGGATGAACGCGGCACGGCGGCGGGTCGGCATCAGAAATCCGTCACGCGGCCCTTATGCTGCCAATCGCCGTAGCGCGTCGGTTCCGGCCCCGGCGCGCCGCCGATCTCCTTCGGCAGTTTTGGCGCCGCCGGCGGCGTGCTCGGCGGCGGCTGTTCTTCCATGGCGGGCGACGGTGTCTTGGCGTATTCCATGACATCAACATGGCGTGTGCGCGGCCGATTGCAACCAATCGAAGGTTGCCAGACCGGCCGCGGATTGGCTGTGTTATTCATCCCCGGCCGGCCCGTGTCGGTCTTCGGCCGGGAGCCAACCGGAGACAGACATGCGCGCCCGCCTGGCGGTTCTAGCTATGCTGGGGACATTGCTGATGCACGCCCCCGCGCGCGCCGAGCGTAGCCGCGACCCGGTCGCGCCACCGGGACCATTGGGCGAGCGCGAGGCCACCGTCGTCAACCGCGCCGCCCTGTCCATCAGCGAAGTCTTTGTCTCGCCCACCAGCACCGATGCCTGGGGCGATGATCGGTTGGGCGATGCGGTGCTGGAGCCCGGCCGCACCTTGCGCCTGCGCCTCGGCCGTCTGCGCGACTGCGCCTTCGACGTGCTGGTGATCTACGAGGATTCCAGCCGCGAGGAGCGTCTGGCGCAGAACCTGTGCCGCAGCCGCCAGGTCGCCTTCGACGGCAAGTCGCGCACCCTGCCGCAGGTCGTGGCGTTGCAGGTGCACGAACTGGCGTTGGCGAACCAGAGCGGACGGGCGATCCAGCAGGTGTTCGTGTCGTCCGCCGATGCCGCGCAATGGGGCGAGGACCTGTTGGCACGCACCATCTCGGTCGGCGAGACCGGGCGGGTGGTGTTCCGCGGCGCCTGCACCGCCGATGTCCGCGTGGTGTTCGAGAACCGCTCGGCCGAGGAGCGGCGCGGCATCGACCTGTGCCGCCGCGCCACCCTGTCGATCGAGCCGGGCTGGACCACCAGCGACGAGGCGCCGGCACCGCCGGTCTGATCCCAACCGTCCAAGCCAATGACCGATAAGGAAAGGCAAGGCCAGGGCTCTGCCCTGGACCCGCCAAAGGCCGGCGGCCTTTGGAAACCCATTTTATTTCAATAATACCAATCACTGTTTGGGATGACCCATGGCCAAGCAAGGCCAGGGCGTCGCCGTCGCGGGCCAAAGCCGCGCCACGGGGACCCACCAGGGGCCAAGCCCCTGGACCTTAAATATATGAAAAATCAATGGGTTTCCAAAGGCCGTCGGCCTTTGGTGGGTCCAGGGCAAAGCCCTGGCCTTGCTTACCTAACCAATGCGCCACCATCGACAGGCAGTTCGACGCCGGTGATG
>JBBQOT010000831.1:0-1583 GCA_038331165.1 Acetobacterales bacterium | reverse complement strand
GGGCTGGTGTGCAGGGACAGGCGCATGCCCCGGCTTGCCGCATCCTGGCCCGGCGGGCAAGCTGGGCCACCGATCAAGGGAGCCCGATCCATGTCCGACGCCACCAGCCAGCTTGCCGACATGTTGCTTGCCGCCCGCAAGAACATGGCCACGGGCCGCATCGCCACGCTGGCCGACGCGCTGAAGCCGAAGGACCTGGCGGCGGCCCTGGCGGTGCAGCAACAGGTGGCGGCCAGCTTCACCATCGGCGGCTGGAAGGTGGGCGCACCGGGCGGCACCAAGGTCTGCGGCGCCCTGCCGGCGGCCACCATCCAGCCCAGCCCGGCCAAGCTGTCGGCCGCGCAGCACAAGTTGCGCATGGTGGAATCCGAGGTCGCTTTCCGCATGAAATCCGACCTGCCGCCGCGCGCCACCCCCTACACCAAGGATGAGGTGGCCGCCGCGATCGACACCATGCACCCGGCCATCGAGGTCTGCGAAAGCCGCTTCGTCGAGCCCAAGGATTTCGACATGTTCGCCAATGTCGCCGACACCCAGTCGCATGGCGGCTTCGTCTACGGCCCGGCGACGAAGGACTGGAAGAAGGTCGACCTGACGGCGCAAATCTGCCGCCAGTTCGTCAACAGCGCGCTCGACACCGAGCGCACCGGCTATCCGTTCGGCGACATCCTCGACCTGATGACCTGGCTGGCCAATACCGGCAGCACCTGGGCCGGCGGGCTCAAGGCCGGGCAGTTCGTCACCTGCGGCTCGTGGAGCGGCGCCAATCGGGTGCCGGCCGGTGCCACGGTGCGTTGCGATTTCCCGGGGCTGGGCGAGGCGCAGATCGAGTACCTGACCGAGGGATAGGCAAGCCAAGGCCAGGGGGCCGAGCCCCCTGGACCCTCAAACATAAGGGGTCTGGGGCGACGCCCCACCGGGTCCAGGGCGGCGCCCTGGCCTTCCTAAATCCCGCGCGCCACCCGCTCCGCCAACCGCATAAACCGCGGCACGGCCGCTTCGAGTTCGGCGATGTCCAGACTTTCCGCCGGGCAATGCGCCTGCCCGATATCGCCGGGACCGACGACCACGCAGGGCGCGATGACGTTCAACTCCGACGCATCGGTGCCGAACGGCGCAGTGACGGCAGCCCGCCCGGTTTCGGCGCAGGCAAGTCGGATCAGCGGATGGTTGCTCGGCAGTTCCGGCGGCTTGCCCTCCGGCACCGCCTCCAGCGCCAGGCCGTGCCGCGAGGCCGAGGCGCGCACGCGGTCCATCACCGGCGCGGGGTCGATCTTGGCGGAGTAGCGGAACTTGATGCGTGCCGTCGCCTTGGGCACCGTCATGTTCACCGGGGCGCCGTGGTTGTCGATGGTGATGTTGAAGTCGCTGAACACTGGGTCGTAGTCGGGGTCGTGCCAGGCGGGATCGCGGCGCAGCATCTCGAAGATGGTCTTCATGTCGGCGGCAAAGCCCAGCAGGTCCCAGTTGGCGTTGCGCCCGCGCCCGGTGGAGCTGTGCGCCTGCACCCCGGTTGCCACCGCGGTGATGGCGATGGAACTGCGATGCCCGCGCACCGGCGTCATCACCGTCGGCTCGGCCAC
>JBBQOT010000830.1:0-1585 GCA_038331165.1 Acetobacterales bacterium | reverse complement strand
GCCTTGCTGGAGACACAAATTCCATGACCCCACCCGCTCGAATAGCGTCGGCAATTGAGTTGTTGGCGGCGGTCGAGGCGGCGTCGCGCAAGCCGGCCGATGCGGTGGCCAATGCGTTCTTTCGCGACCGCCGGTTCATCGGCTCGGGCGATCGTCGTTCGGTGTCCGACCGCGTCTGGACGGTGATGCGCGAGCGCCGCAGGCTGGGCTGGTGGCTGGACCGGATCGGCGAACCGCCCACCCCGCGCCTGCTGGTCGCGGCGAGTTTGCTGCTGGAGGGCTGGACGCTCGATGGCGTGAAGCAGTCCTTCTCCGGCGGCCAGTTCGGCCCGACACACCTGTCGGCCGGCGAGGCGGCGACGCTGAAGCGGTTGGAGGGGCACACGCCATCCCACCCAGACATGCCAGAGGCGGTGCGGCTGGAGGTGCCGGACTGGGTGCTGCCGCATCTGCGGGCGCGGTTCGGCGCGGCGCTGGAGCTGGAGATGGCGGCACTGAGCGAACCGGCGCCGCTGGACCTGCGGGTGAACCTGCTGAAGGGCACTCTGGACCAGGCGATCAAGGCGCTGGCGTCGGAGGGCATTGCCGCGGTGCCGACCGCGCTGTCGCCGTGGGGCCTGCGGATCGAAGGGCGGCGGCTGGTCACGACCGGCCCAGCGTTCCAATCCGGCTTGGTGGAAATCCAGGACGAAGGCAGCCAGTTGGTGGCGCTGATGGTCGGTGCGGCGCCGGGCATGCGGGTGGCGGATTGGTGCGCGGGGGCAGGGGGCAAGACACTGGCGCTGGCGATGACGATGGAGAACAAGGGCCAGATCGTCGCCTGCGACGTGTCTGCGCCGCGGCTGGAGGGAGCGGTGCGCCGGCTGCGCCGCGCCGGCGTGCATAATGTTGAGCAGCATTTGATCGCCACTGGTGACAAATGGGCCAAGCGGCGGGCCGGAAGTTTCGACCGCGTGCTGGTCGATGCACCCTGCACCGGCACCGGCACCTGGCGGCGCAACCCCGACGCCCGGTTGCGGCTCGTCGAGCGCGACCTGCTGGAGCTGGTGCCGAAACAGGCGGCGATCCTGGATGCGGCATCGCGGCTGGTTCGCAACGGCGGCCGACTGGTCTACGCTACCTGTTCGGTGCTGTTGGAAGAGAACGAGGCGCAGGTGCAGGCGTTCGTGGCCGCCCATCCAGAGTTCAGCGCGGTGCCGCTGGCGCAGGCCTGGGCCGGCACCCGTGCGCCACCGGCAATCGGGGCCACGGATGCGCCCGGAAGTGGCGATTTCCTGTCGCTGACCCCGCGGCGGAACGGCACCGACGGCTTTTTCAGCGCGGTTCTGGAGCGTGCGGCGTGATCACCATCCGGCGCGCCCGGCTCAGCGATGCAGTGCCGATCGCAGCGGTGCATGTGGCGGTGTGGCGCAGCACCTATCCCGGCATTCTGCCCGATAGATACCTCGCCCGCATGTCCGTGCCGCGCCAGGCTGGGCACTACGAGCGCGCGATCCGCGCCGGGATGGGGGTGCATGTGGCAACCGCCTCCGGCATGGATCTGGGCCCGGATGGCGGGCCGCCGCGGGTGGTGGGCTTTGCCACC
>JBBQOT010000829.1:0-1590 GCA_038331165.1 Acetobacterales bacterium | reverse complement strand
GGGTGCGGGCCAGCGCCATGGCGGCGTCGGGGCTTGCGGTTTGCACGTTCAGGATCGGGATTGCGCCGCTGTCGATGGTGATGCCGTCGCCGCCGGCGAGGGTGGCGATGCGCTGGAGGCGGGCAAGCCAGGCGGTGCGGCGGGCGGTTTCGTCGGTGGCGATGAAGCGTTTGAGGGCGGTGCAGAGGCCGGCGATCTCCTCCTTGCCGACCTTGCTGGAGCGGCCGATGCCGTGGTGGGGCAGGCCGCGCAGTTGGCGCAGGGGGGCGAATTCGGCGGGGGGGGACCAGGCATCTTCGTAGATGTCGAGGTCGAGCATCTGGAGGAGCGCGCTGGAGATCAGGTCCATACGGCCGGCGAGGATGCCGCTGGATTGTGGGCCGCCGATGGCCTTGCCGCCGGAAAAGGCGACGAGGTCGGCGCCCTCGTCGAGGAAGCGGTGCAGGTTGGCGGCGGGGGGGAGTTGGCCGGCGGCGTCGACGAGGATGGGGAGGCGGTGTTCGCGGGCGACGGTGGCAATTTCGCGCAAGGACGGTTTGGATTGGTGGCCTGCGAGGTAGTAGATGCCGGCGGTGTTCTTGGTGATGGCGGCTTCGAGTTCCCAGGGGGCGGCGTCGCGCACGCCGGGGCCGGAGTAGCGGTCGGGGATGCCGACTTCGACGATGCGGGCGCCGGCGACCATGAGGGCCTTGTCGTACATGTTGCGCTGGCTGCGGACCATGATGAAATCTCGTCGGCCGTCGGGGATTTCGGGGAGCGCGTTCATTTTTGCCGGGTCGAGGCCGGCGAGGATGGCGGCGGTGCCGAGCAGGACCGCGGCTGACGCGCCCGAGGTGACGATGCCGGCTTCGGCGCCGGTGGCCTCGCGGATGATGCGGCTCGCGGCGGCTTGGAGGGCGACCATGTCGACGCAGGCGAGGCTGGCCTGGCGCATGGCCTCGGCGACTTCGGGGGCCATGAGGCCGCCGGAGAGGCGAGTGACGGTGCCGCAGGCGTTGATGATCTCGGGCACGCCGAGGTCGAAGTAGATGGTCACGGGTGGTTCCCCTTGCAAATCTCGTTAAGGAAGAAAGCGGCCACTAAGGCACGAAGACACAAAGGCGAAAGGCAAGGGGGTTTGGGATGAAATCCCTTCTTCTCTGCAATCTTCGTGTCTTTGTGTCTTCGTGGCCGCTGTCTTGCTTTCTTCCGAGGTCACGCCGCGCGCGCGAGTGATTGCCCGCGCACCAGGTCGGCGCATTTTTCGCCGATCATGATGCAGGCAGCGTTGGTGTTGCCACTGACCATTGTTGGCATCACCGCCGCGTCGGCCACCCGCAGGCCGGTGATGCCGTGCACGCGCAACTGGTCGTCGACCACCGCCATGCGGTCGTGGCCCATCTTGGCGGTGCCGATCGGGTGGAAGATGGTGCCGCCGTAGTTGCGGGCGTATTCCAGCATTTCGGCGTCGGTTTGCACCGCCTCGCCGGGCAGGTGTTCGCTGGCGATGAAGGCGCGCATCGGTGCCTGTTGGGCGATGCGGCGGCCGAGTTTCAGCCCGTCGATCAGCACGGCGCGGTCGATGTCGGCCGAGAGGTAGTTGGGGTGGAT
>JBBQOT010000828.1:0-1593 GCA_038331165.1 Acetobacterales bacterium | reverse complement strand
AAATTGTGGCTGGACGGTCAGGCTATCTCTACGGTGACCGATTCTCGATTCACCAGCCTGTATATAGGCGGAAACGGCTCGACAACGCCCGGCGGCAAGGGCATAGCGACCGTTTCCGGCATGGGGTCCGAGATCAAGTTAACTGGTTCCGACACCAATATTGCCGTGGGCTGGGGGCCCGCGGCAGTCGGCCAGCTTAGTGTCTCCGATCAGGGAAAGATCAGCGCCACCGGCATGAGCGTGGGTGGCGCTGGTTCCACCGGTGTGCTCAAATTGGACAACAGCAGGCTTGAGTTTGCCGGGCAATTTACCGGCGGAATCGTAACAGGCGCCTTTCTGGCCATTGGCAACGGCGGCGGTATCGGGGTTGCCAATATGGCCAATGGCAGCGTGGTCAACATCAGCAATCAAGGGTTGGACGGTGCCGGCGTCTATCTGGGCGGAACCGGGAACTACCCCGGCGGCGACGGCAGCCTGACCATGACGGGCGGGTCGCAGATCAACATCCAGGCAGCACCCGGTCTCGGGCAGTTGCGCATCGGCCGCGACGGCAGCGCGCTGGTGCGCATGCGCGGAGCGAGCTCGATCGATGTCGGCGACGGCCAGGTGCTGGTCGCGCGCGACAAAGGCTCGGACGGCACCCTCTTGATCAGCGAGAACTCCAGCCTCACCGCCGGCTGGGTCGGCGTGGGCCGCAACAAGACCGCCAACGGCGACGTGGACGGTGGCACCGGCACGGTGGTGCTGATCAACAGCACGCTGACCGCACCGACCATCGTCGTGGGCACCAACGGCTTCCTGGGCGGCAGTGGCACCATCGTCGGCAACGTGACCAACTACGGCATCTTCGCCCCCGGCAACTCGCCCGGCACCTTGGAGATCGACGGCTCGTTCACCGCACTGGCCGGCAGCAAGATGATCCTGGAGATCGAGAGCAACGGCTTCGGTGGTTTCCTCACTGATCTGGTGATCTTCAAGGGCGGGCAGCCGCTGGACCTGGCCAACCTGAACGCCGAGTTCCGCTTCCTGGGCACGACCGACCCGAACGCCTTCGCCACCAGCGGAAAGTTCACGCTCGACACCTTCTTCCAGGAGCGTCAGGGAGACGACAGCCTGGCTGCCCTGACGCCAACACTATTCGACAACGCGGTTTTCACCGCGCAGGCCGACAACTACCGGATCACCAGCTTCGCGTTCGATGCGGCCACGGGTGGCACCGTCATTGCGGCGGCCGTGCCGGAACCGGAGTCCTGGGCGCTGATGCTGGCGGGGCTGCTGACCATCGCAGGCATCGCACGCCGCCGCGCTCGGCCGCAGTCACGCTGACAAGCCACAGTCCGACGCCTGTCGTCTGGGCGCGAAGTCGGCCCTCTGACCCTGGCACGCCATACCAGTGGCGAAAGGCCGAGGCTGCACGGCTTTGCGCGAGGTGCGCCGCGACGCCGTCTCGGGTCAGCCCAGGTGCGAACGCGTCCAGCGCACGATGTCGGCCGCGCCCATGGCGCCGGCCTGGCGCGCGATTTCGCGCCCGCCCTTGAACAGCGCCAGGGTCGGGATGCTGCGGATGTTGAAGCGCTGACCCAGCCCTTGCAC
>JBBQOT010000827.1:0-1597 GCA_038331165.1 Acetobacterales bacterium | reverse complement strand
AGCAAGACACCATCCCCGGCAGCGGCCGCCACGACGAGGTCGGCGCCATGGCCGGCGCCGTCGCCTTCTTCCGCAGCCAGGGCGAGGAGGCCAACCGCCTGCGCGAGCAACAGGAGCAGGAGCGCGCGACTGCCCACGAGGCCCAGGTCGCCGCCCTCATGGGCATGGCCGAACGCGTCGAAAGCCAAACTCTGGTTGCCATGAACCAGATCACCGAACAGTCCCGCCGACTCGCCGGGGAAGCCGCCGCCATGGCCGCCGCCACCGCCCGCGTCGATGGCAACACCGAAGCCGTCCACGCCGCCGCCTCCGAATCGCTCGCCGTCGCCGAAACCGTCGCCGCCGCCGCCGAGGAACTCGCCGCCTCCATCCGCGGCATCACCGAACGCGTCGAGGAAGCCGCCTCCGTCGGCCGCGCCACCTCGGCGGACAGCGCCCAGACCGAGCAGGTCATCGTCTCCCTCTCCTCCGCGGTCGCCGCCATCGGGGAGGTCACCAACCTGATCCAGCAGATCGCCAGCAAAACCAACCTGCTCGCCCTGAACGCCACCATCGAGGCCGCCCGCGCCGGCGACGCCGGCAAGGGCTTCGCGGTCGTCGCCGGCGAAGTGAAGGACCTCGCCGCCCAGACCGCCCGCGCCACCCAGGAGATCGGCCGCCAGGTCGACACGGTGCGCGAACGCACCAACGCCGCCGTCGAAACCGTCCGCCGCATCTCCAGCTCGGTCGCCCGCATGGACACCCTGTCCACCACCCTGGCCGAAGCCGTCCAGCAGCAGGACGCCGCTACCCGTGAAATCGCCCGCAGCATCGCCACCGCCGCCCAATCGTCCCGCGATGTCACCGACCGAATCACCCAGGTCGCCACCGATGCGCGCGAAGCCGGCGCCCGCGCCACCCGCACCCAGGAGGAGATTGTCCAGCTCACCAGCAACGCCGAGCGCATCACCCACGAGGTCGTGGCCATCCTGCGCACCGCGGTCCCCGAGGTCGACCGTCGCGACGAGTCCCGCATGCCCGCGGGCGGCGATGTGGGGCTTGCTTTCGGCGGCGCCCAGTTCCGCCTGGTCCTGGTCGATCGCAGCGACGGCGGCTTCAGCGCCGAAGGCACCGTCCCCGGCCGCCCCGGCCAGCGCGGCACCGCCACCCTGCCGGGCCAGCCCCCGCGCGACGTAGAGATCCGCTACATCCAGGGCGACCGTATCGGCCTGGCCTATCTCGACCGCCCCCGCGCCGCGGCCTGACCCCCGGCGGTTGACCAACCCCCTCCGGGGCGGAAGCCGCGCCTCGTTCAGCGCAGCTTCCGCCCTAGCAGCCTGTCATACCAACCCCTCTAACGATTGACCGATAGAGAAAGCCTAGGCCAGGGCTTTGCCCTGGACCCACCAAAGGCCGACGGCCTTTGGAAACCCATTTATTTTCATATATACCCCGACTCTCCGGGAACCCGAAAATCGTGCTTGCGAATCAGTCCCAAGGCGATTCCAGTTGTTCCATGATTCGTCCCGGCTTTCTTGACCCAGAATCGCGCAATGACTTGGTTGAGCTGGCGCGGGATGGGTTAGCCGCGCACCGCCTGGCGTGCCGTGCCAACGCA
>JBBQOT010000826.1:0-1599 GCA_038331165.1 Acetobacterales bacterium | reverse complement strand
GGCGCATCCCGTGGGCCATGCGCGCGGCGATATCCAGTGTCTTGCCGAAGCGCTTGGAGATGCCCTTCAGCTCGATCACCGGAGCCGCCGTGGATGCGGTCGCACTCATGCGACCATCTCCAGCTGCGGATGGAAGCAACGCAGGGTTCGCCCTGCCACCGGGTGGGTATCGGGCGGGTCCTGCTCGCAGGCGGCATCGGCGCGCGGGCAGCGGCTGCGAAACGCACAGCCGGGCGGCAGGTTCAGCAGCGACGGCGTCATGCCGGGGATCTGGCGCAGCCGGCTGCCGCGGGCGTTGCGGCTGGGCACGCTGCCGATCAGCCCGTGGGTGTAGGGATGCAGCGGCCGGTCCAGCACTTCCTCCACTGCCCCGGTTTCCACGATGCGCCCGGCGTACATCACCGCGATATCGTCGGCGAGCCCGGCGATCACCGACAGGTCGTGGGTGATCCAGATCAGCGCGGTGCCCACTTCACGCGCCAGCTTCTGCACCTCGGCCAGGATTTGCGCCTGGATGGTCACGTCCAGCGCCGTGGTCGGCTCGTCGGCGATGATCAGGTCGGGCCGGTGCAGCAAGGCAATGGCGATCGCCACGCGCTGGCGCATGCCGCCCGAGAACTGGTGCGGGTAGGCGTTCAGGCGTTCCTCCGGACTGGGAATGCCAACCATCCCCAAGGCATCGCGCGACCGCTGGCGGGCGGTTTCGCGGGAGACATTGTCGTGCGCCTGCACCGTCTCGATCATCTGGGTGTCGATGCGCAGCACCGGGTTCAGCGTCATCATCGGGTCCTGGAAGATCATCGCGATGCGGTTGCCGCGCAGGTCGCGCAACGCCCGTTCTTCCAGCTTGGTCAGGTCGGTGCCCTGGAACAGGATTCTTCCGGCGGTGATGCGCCCTGGCGCGTCGACCAGGCCGATCACGGAAAACCCGGTCACCGACTTGCCCGAACCGGATTCGCCGACCAGCCCCAGCACCCGTCCGCGCGAGACTTGGAACGAGATATCGTCGACCGCCTTCACCACCCCGGCCCGGGTGAAGAAATGCGTCGAAAGCCCCTGCACATCCAGGGTCAGGTCACTCATCGGCCTGGGCCTATTTCTTCAGTCGCGGGTTGAGCACATCGCGCATCTGGTCGCCCACCAGGTTGATCGCCATGATCGTCACCAGCAGCGCGATGCCGGGATAGAAGCTGATCCAGTATTTGCCCGACAGCATGTACTGGTAGCCGTTGGCGATCAGCAGCCCCAGCGACGGCTCGGTGATCGGCACGCCCAGGCCGAGGAACGACAGCGTCGCCTCCAGCGTGATCGCGCGGGCCACCAGGATGGTGCCGATGACGATGATCGGCGGCATGCAGTTGGGCAGCATGTGGCGGAACACCAGGCGCCATTTCGGCAACGCGAGGCAGCGCGCCGCCTCCATGTATTCCCGTCGTGCTTCGACCAGGGCGGCACTGCGGGCGGTGCGGGCAAAGCGCGCCCATTCCACGATCACCAGCGCCAGCATCACGTTCATCACCCCCTTGCCGAGGAAGGCCAGGATCATCAGCGCCACCAGGATCGCCGGAAACGACAGCTGCAGATCGACCAGCCGCATGA
>JBBQOT010000825.1:0-1603 GCA_038331165.1 Acetobacterales bacterium | reverse complement strand
GTGCTGGCCGCCGGGCTCGACGTGCTGCCCGAGGAGCCGGCCGATCCGCAACGCCGGCTGATCAAGGCGTGGCAGGACGGCGAGGCCTGGCTGCGCCACCGCTTGATCCTAACACCGCATTCGGCGTTCTACACGCCCGAGAGCATGCGCGACAGCCGCTTCCTGTCGGCCCGCACCGCGGCGCGCTACCTGCGCGACAACCGGTTGGAGAACTGCGTCAATCGCGCTTTTCTGACCACGCCGCGTTGAGCCGCATATGACCCATCTCGCCCGCCGCGCCTGGGTGCCCAGCGCCTGCGAGGACCATGTGCTTTCGCTGGCCGGGCGCGTCGCCGCACCCTCGGCCGAAGTCGCCGCACGGCTGGAGGCGCTGATGCAGCGCAATGCCGAAATCCACGACCGCGACTGCTTCAACCTCAACCCCGCCACCAACGTGATGAACCCGGCGGCCGAGGCGGCATTGTCGCGCGGCCTGGGCAGCCGCCCGTCGCTCGGCTACCCCGGCGACAAATACGAGATGGGGCTGGAGGCGATCGAGGAGATCGAGGTGATCGCCGCCGAACTTGCCGCCGAAGTGTTCGGGGCGCGCTTCGCCGAAATCCGCGTCGCCTCGGGTGCGATGGCCAATCTGTATGGCTTTATGGCGCTGGCCAAAGCCGGCGACGCCATCATCGCGCCGCCGGCCAGCATGGGGGGGCACGTCACCCACCATGCGGCCGGATGCGCCGGGCTGTACGGCCTGGTCAGCCACCCGGCCCCGGTGGATGCCGACGGCTATACGGTCGATCTCGACGCGCTGCGGGGGCTGGCGCGAAAAGTGGGGCCGAAGATCATCACCATCGGCGGCAGCCTCAACCTGTTCCCCCATCCCGTCCGCGCCATACGGGCCATCGCCGACGAGGTTGGCGCCCACGTGCTGTTCGACGCGGCCCACCAATGCGGCATCATTGCCGGCGGGGTGTGGGCCAACCCGTTGGACGAGGGCGCGCATCTGATGACGATGAGCACCTACAAAAGCCTCGGCGGGCCGGCGGGCGGGTTGATCGTGACCAACGATGCCGCCATCGCCGAGCGGCTGGACCGCATCGCCTATCCCGGCATGACCGCCAATTTCGACGCTGCCAAGTCGGCCGCCCTGGCGATCACCCTGCTGGACTGGCGCGAGCACGGCCGTGCCTATGCCGCCGCGATGGTGGCACTGGCCCGTGCGCTGGCGGGCGAGCTGCATGCCCGCGGCATCACGGTTTTCGCCGCCTCGCGGGGCATGACCAGTTCGCACCAGTTCGCTGTCGAAGCCGCACCGTTCGGCGGCGGGCAGGCGGCGTCGAAAACCTTGCGCCGCGCCGGCTTCCTGGCCTGCGGCATCGGCCTGCCGATCGCCGAGGTGGCCGGCGACGTCAACGGGCTGCGCATCGGCACGCCGGAACTGGTGCGCCGCGGCGTAACCCCGGCCGACGCGCCGGCTTTGGCCGAACTGATTGCCGAGGGGTTGCGATCGAATGCGCCCGAAACCGTGGCGCCCCGCACCGCGGCACTGCGGCGGAGATTCGGCGGGGTGCATTTCGTGCGGGGGTAAGCAAGCCGAGGCCTTGCCCCGGACCCC
>JBBQOT010000824.1:0-1604 GCA_038331165.1 Acetobacterales bacterium | reverse complement strand
CCGCCCAGCGCACCCAGGTCCACCGCCCGATAGGCTGTGGCGGCCGCGGGGGCGGCGGTCTGGTTCGTGGAGGGGTCGGTCGGTGTATCGTCGGATGTACATGCCAGCATGGTGAGCACTACGCACGCGGAGAGGAGCCTGGCCCGGCTGGAACCGACCGACATCGTGACCTCCTGAAGGAGACCGGCTTGTGGGGTTCTACGGGTGCGGTGGGTGGTGCTGGTGCAAGCTGTTGCATTTCCCGCACCGGCCGGCGGCTCTCCGGCAAGGCGTTGCGCTAGAGCAGCTTGTGATTCTGCCGGGGTCAGCGGCCAGCGATCCCGATGCGGGTCTGCCACGCCTGTTGTCTCCTTCGAACATCTTCCCAATCGGTCTTCGATCGAGCCGGGGACCGCGCTGCCGAATCTCGGCGTATCGGACGGCCAGGCGCGGGACTCAGCGGTCGCGCCGCGCTCCTGCCCAGAGGGCCATGCCGGCGATGGCGCCGAGCGCGACCGCCCCGAGTACCACGCGGTGCTCGTCCAGCCACCATTGCGGCGAATGAGCGTGGGCCTGTGCGTCGAACGCTCCGTGCGCGCCGTGATCACCCGGAACCGGCTGCCACAAGTTGTTCGGCCGGTCGGGGGCCGCGGGCGTGTCGGTCTGCTGGGCCGCGTAACCTGTCCGGCCGAGATAGTGATCGAGCCAGCCCGGCGCCACCTTGTTCGCGAGGATCGCCGCGACGGTGGGCAGGCCGACGTACACTTCGCGGCGGCGGTGGTGTGACGCCCAGTGAATGGCATCCGCCGCCACTTCGGGTTGAAAGATCGGCGGCACCGGCTGCGCCTCGTGCGGCAGGCGCGACTTGACCCAGCCGAACTGTGGTGTGTTGAGCGCGGGCATCTGGACCATCGTGATGTGCACCCGGCTCCGCTGATGCACCAGCTCGCACCGGATCGAGTCGGTGAACCCGGCGATGGCGTGCTTCGCGCCGCAGTATGCCGATTGCAGCGGGATGCTCCGGTACGCGAGGGCCGATCCCACCTGCACGATCGTGCCGCGATTCCGCGGCAGCATGCGCCGGAGCGCCGCCATCGTCCCGTACACATAGCCCAGGTAGGTCACCTCGGTCACCCGCTTGAACTCGGCGGCGGACATTTCCGCGAAGGGCGAGAAGACCGACGTCATGGCGTCGTTGACCCAGATGTCGATGGCGCCGAACTCGCTGGTCACTCGCGCCGCGGCGGCCTCGACCGCGTCGGCATCGGCCACATCGATCGGAAACGTCAGCGCTTCGCCGCCCACCTCGCGTACTTCGCGCTGCGCCGCATCGAGGCCATCCGAGCCCCGGGCGATCAGCCCGAGCCTTGCGCCGCGCCGGGCGAACGCCCGAACGGTGGCACGCCCGACGCCGGCCGATGCGCCCGTGATGACGACCACTTCGTCCTTGTGTTCCATGGTTGATTCCTCATTCATGATTGACGGGCGCCAATTCGCCGATCGATGAGGTCTCCATCTATGACAACGTGTTCGACCAAGGAGCTGGCGTGGCCGCGCGGGTGTTCCATCCACAGGTCGAATCGGGACGCTTTTACTTCCTGCACAACACCATCGACCAGTCAGCT
>JBBQOT010000823.1:0-1606 GCA_038331165.1 Acetobacterales bacterium | reverse complement strand
GCCAGCTGGCTGCCGGCGGGGCGCGGGGAGGAGCCCCAGGTTTCAGTGACGGTGGCGATGGCCACCTGTTCGCCTTCCGCGACCCAGGCCGCGGCGGTGGCGAGGATGTCGTCAGGGCTGTGATCGCTCATGCAGCAAGCCTCCATCGGTCCATGGCGCGCAGGTCGGGCGGTGCCGAAAGCGAGGCGACCAGGGCGCGCAGGCTGGCCAGATTATGCACGGTTCGGAACTCGTCGACATGCGGCAGCATCGCGCGGATGCCCTGTGATTTCGGCTCGAACCCATCCCAGCGCAAGAGCGGGTTCAGCCACACCAGCCGCGAGCAGGATTTGTGCAGGCGCTCCATGTTCTCCGACAACCCCGCCGCGCCGTCTCGGTCCAGCCCGTCGGTGACCAGAAGCACCACGGCCCCCTGGCCCAGCACGCGCCGCGACCATTGCTGGTTGAACGCCGCCAGCGCCTCGCCGATCCGTGTCCCGCCGGACCAATCCGGCACGATCTGGGACACCAGCTGGAACGCCACCTCGGGGTCGCGATGGCGCAATTGTCGGGTGATGTTCGACAGCCTGGTGCCGAACAAAAACGTGTGCACGCGATCCCGGTCATTTGCCACTGCATGCAGAAAATGGAGCAAAATCTGTGCATACCGCGCCATGCTGCCGCTGATATCGCACAGTACGACCAAGGGCGGCGGCCGGGTCACCCTGCGGGTGCGGGCAATCTCGACAATCTCGCCGCCGCTGCGCAGGGAGGCACGGATGGTGGCGCGCAGGTCGAAGGTGGGGCCGGTCGGGTCCGACCGCCGCCGCCTGGTGCGCCGCTCGTCGAGTGGGAGATGAAGCCGGGCGATCTCGCGTTTGGCGTTGGCGATCTCGGCGGCACTCATCGCCTCGAAATCCATGCTCTGCAGCCGTTCGCGGTCGGAGACGGTCAGGACGGCGTCGATCTCCTCCTGCGCCTCCTCGGGCGGCGTCGGGCGTTCCTTCTGGGCGGCCAGCGCCTCCGCCAGACGGCGCGATCCGGGTGGCGCCCTTTCCGGCGGCGGCTTGGGGCCGGCCAACTTGTCCATGATTTCCAGGACTTCGTTGTTCTCCCTGGCACGCCAATAGAGAACAAACGCCTGGTCGAACAGAACCTGGTGCTCGTGGCGATGAACCATCGTGGCGCGCAAGGCGGTGCGCACCTGGATGCGGCTGCCGATGTCGATGCGCGTCATCGCCGCCTGCGCCGCCAGCATGTCCGCCGGGCCGACCGGCAGCCCGGCCCGGCGCAGCAGGCGCGCGAAGTTCAGGATGTTCACCGACAGCAGGCCCTTCGCGGTGATGTCCGGGTCAGGCATCAGTCGGCCGCGGCGGCCTTCGCCTCGGTCACCAGGCGCGCGGCTTCCGCACCTTTGATCTTGGCGATATCATCCTGATATTTCAGCAGAACACCCAGTGTCTCATCCACCGCCCCGGGGCTCAGCTCGGTTTGGTTGAGGTGGGTCAGCGCGCCGGCCCAGTCGATGCTTTCGGCCACGCCGGGCAGCTTGAACAGGTCCTGGCCGCGCAGCTTCTGCACGAAGGCGACGATCTCGGCCGCCAGCTTCGGCTGCTCATACGGCGCC
>JBBQOT010000822.1:0-1616 GCA_038331165.1 Acetobacterales bacterium | reverse complement strand
GGTCCAGGGGGCTCGGCCCCCTGGCGGGGTCGAGGGGCGGCGCCCCTCGCCGTGCTTGCCTACCCCCGCTGCGGCGTGAACAATTCGAATGGCGGGTAATCGGCAGTGATATCGCTGGTGACCTCGATCAGGGCAGGAGCGTTGGTCGCCAGGGCTTCCTTCAGCGCGATATGGAGCCCGGCAGCGTCGGCCACTTTCCAGGCAGCCACACCGAACGATTTGGCGAAGGTCTGGAAATCGGGGTTGGTCAGCAGCGACCCGGAATCACGGCCGTCGAACAGCCTGCGTTGGTCGCGCAGCACGTTGCCGTAGCTTTCGTTGTTGAACAGCACGGTGACCAGGTTGATGCCATAGCGCGCGGCGGTGGCCAGGTCGGTGCCGCCGAACAGGAAGCCGCCGTCGCCGGTGAGCGAGACCACGGCGCGGTCGGGGTTGGCGACCTTCACGCCCAAGGCGGTTGGGAAGCCGTAGCCCAGGGTGCCGGAGAAGCCGGAGGTGACCAGGCCGCGCGGCTGGTACACCGGATAGCCGATCCAGGAGACGTAGCCCACCTGGGTCATTTCATCGACCAGGATGCCGTCGTCGGGCATGGCGGCGCGGATGGCACCCAGCAGGCCCATCTGCGGCTGCACCTGGGTGAGGAACTCCGCTGATTCGGCCTTGGCCTTTGCAATCGCCGCGGCGCGGTCGGCGCTGTTGTTGCGAGCCACCGCGGCGGTGAGGGCGCGCGCACCGTCGGCCGCATCGGCGACGATGGGAATGTCCACGGCCAGGCGCCGGTGCTCGGCGGCGTCGATGTCGATGCGGGCGAGTTTCAGCCCCGGCACCGGGCGGCCCCAGCGGGCAGTCGGCGCATCGAGCCGGGTGCCGATGCCGATCAGCAGGTCGACCTGCGGCCAGAGCCGGGTGGCCTCGTTGACGTTCAGCGACAACGGATGGCGGGAATCGACGACACCACGGCCGGTGCGGAACGACACGACCGGGGCGCCGATGCGCTCGGCGAGGGCCAGTATCTCGGCACTGGCATGGGCCGCGCCGCCGCCCACCCAGATCATGGGCATGCTGGCACCGTCGACGAGTTTGGCCAGTGCGGTGATCTTCTCGGGGTCCGGCGTGGGGTTGGGCAGGCGGTCGAGCGGGTCCTGGGGTGTCACCTCGGCGGCGGCGGGGAACATGTCCCACGGCACTTCCACGGCAACCGGGCCGGGACGGCCGGAGGTCATGGCCTGGAAGGCGCGCGCCATCACCTGCGGCGCGTCGGTGGGGTGTTCGATGCGCTCGGCGAACTTGAGCAGGGTCTTCAGCGTGGCGAGCTGGTCGGGCAGTTCATGCAGCTGGCCCCGCCCGCGGCCGATCAGGGCACTGGGCACCTGGCCGGTGATGCACAGCATCGGCGCATTGATGCCCCAGCCGGTGGCCAGGGCGGCGGTGGTGTTGAGCACGCCGGGCCCCGACACCACGGAATAGACCCCGGGCTTGCCGGTGGAGGCGGCGTAGCCCATGGCCATGTAGGCGGTGGTCTGTTCATGGCGCGCGTTGATCAGGCGCAGCCGGTTGGCGTTGCGGGCGAACGCGTCGAACAAGCCGTAGACCTGGACCCCCGGCAGGCCGAAAAC
>JBBQOT010000821.1:0-1619 GCA_038331165.1 Acetobacterales bacterium | reverse complement strand
GAACTCCGCCTCTGTGAAGGGCGGGGCCATCTTGTTTTTCACGACCTTGACGCGCGTGCGGTTGCCCATTACGCGGCCCGTGGAGTCCTTGATCGACGAAATGCGCCGGATATCGAGCCGGACGGAGGCGTAGAACTTCAGGGCGCGGCCGCCGGGGGTCGTCTCCGGACTGCCGAACATGACGCCGATCTTCTCCCGGATCTGGTTGGTGAAGATGCAGAGCGTCTTGCTTTGCGCGATCCCGGCGGTCAACTTGCGCAGGGCCTGCGACATGAGCCGCGCCTGCAGGCCGACGTGGGCGTCACCCATCTCGCCGTCCAGCTCCGCCCGGGGCGCGAGCGCGGCCACCGAGTCGAGCACCACCACATCCAGCGCGCGGCTCTGCACCAGTTTGTCGCAGATGGCCAGCGCCTCCTCGCCCGACGAGGGCTGGGACACCAGCAGATCGTCCAGGTTGACGCCGATCTTGCTGGCGTAGCCGGGATCCAGCGCATGTTCGGTGTCGATGATGGCGGCCACGCCGCCCTCCTTCTGGGCGTTGGCGACGATGTGCATCGCCAGCGTGGTCTTACCCGATGACTCGGGTCCAAAAATTTCGATCACGCGCCCGCGCGGCAGTCCGCCGATACCGAGCGCCATGTCGAGGGAAAACGCGCCGGTCGAGACGACCTGCACGTGTTTGGCGGCGGCCGCATCGCCCATCTTGAGAATGGCGCCTTCGCCGAATTCCTTTTGAATGGCCGCCATGACGGCGTCCAGTACCGAATTGCCGCCCTTGGTTTCGCTCTTGGGTGCTTTCGCCATATGTCCTTCAACCTCGTTTCTCGTGTGCGCAGGGATCGTTCGAAAAATGAAGCGTTAGTATGCCACAACGCCGAGCCTCTCGTCGAGCATCTCGATGGCCTTTTGGCAGGCGGCCCGCCGGACCTCGCCGCGGCCGCCCGGAAAGCACCGCCGCACGACCGCCGCGCCCCGGGGACCCGCCACGGCTAGGCAGACGGTGCCGACCGGTTTGCCCGGAACGGATCCGCCGGGCCCCGCGATGCCGGTGATGCCGATGCCGTAGGTGGCACCGAAAAGACGGCGGACCCCCCTGGCCATGGCCTTGGCGGTCTCCTCGCTGACGGCCCCGCGGGTGGACAGGAGGCGGGAGGAGACGCCCAGAAGGCGGGTTTTGGCCGCATTGGAGTAGACGATGACACCGCCGAGAAACCAGGCCGAACTGCCGCTCACCGCCGTCACGCGGGCACCGAGCATGCCGCCCGTGCAGGATTCCGCTACCGCCAGGGTTTCACCCCGGTCCCGCAGGCGACGCCCCGTCCGGCTGGCGGATGGCCTCCTCACGGGCGGTAGCCCCGGGGGTGCTGGCGGGTCCAGTTCCACGCGCTCTCGAGAATCGTGCGCAATTCCGGGTATTTCGGCTGCCAGCCCAGTTCGCGCCGGGCCTTGGCGGGATCGGCCACCAGGATGTCGGGATCGCCCGGCCGGCGGGGATGGAATTCGGCGGGAATCGGGCACCCGGTGACCTCGCGGGCCGTCTGCACCAACTGGCTGACGGAATAGCCGCTGCCGTTGCCGAGGTTGTAGGCCCCGGACCGGGAGCCTTCCACCGCCAGGAT
>JBBQOT010000820.1:0-1637 GCA_038331165.1 Acetobacterales bacterium | reverse complement strand
TGACGCCGATGTTCGACTGCAAGCCCTGCGTGAGCATGCCGGTGTTCTCGTCGGGGCAGTCGGCGGTGCAGCCACCGGAAACCTATCGACTGCTCGGTTCCATTGACCTGATCTACGCCGCGGGCGGCGGCATCATGGCGCATCCCGATGGCCCCGCCGCCGGCGTCCAGAGCCTGAAGCAGGCGTGGGAGGCGGCGATGACCGGCATCGACGCCGACGTGTACGCCGCCACGCATCCGGCGCTGGCCCGTGCGCTTGCAGTCGCCCGCCGATGACACCGGCACGATCAACGTTGCCACCCGGTGTGCTGGTTGCCTGGTACGGCGACGACTTCACTGGGTCGGCCGCGGTGATGGAGGTGATGAGTTTTGCCGGCCTGGACGCGGTGCTGTTTCTGCGCCGCCCGTCCGAGGCCCAACGTGCACGCTTCGCATCGGTGCGCGGTATCGGCCTGGCCAGCACCGCTCGCGCCCAGGGACCGGCGTGGATGGACGCGCACTTGCCTGCGGACTTCGAGTGGCTGGCGGGCATCGGCGCGCCGATTTGTCACTACAAGATTTGCTCGACGCTGGATTCGAGCCCCGAGGTCGGTTCGATCGGGCGCGCGATCGATCATGGGCAGTCGGTCTTCCAAGGTGCCTGCGTGCCCCTCCTGGTGGCCGCACCCAAACTGCGCCGTTACCAGGTATTCGGCCACCTGTTTGCGGCTGCCGGCACCGATGTATACCGGCTGGATCGCCATCCGGTGATGTCGCGGCATCCGGTCACGCCGATGGACGATGCAGATGTCTGCCGCCATCTGGCGCGCCAGACGGTACTGCCGATCGCTTTGATCAGCATCGAAGACCTGGCGAGTACGCGCAGGGCGCATGCGCGCATGGAGGCGGCCAGCGCCGGCGGACCGACGGTTTGTGCGATCGATGTCTTGTCAGCCCAGGACCTGTCGCGTGCAGGTGAACTCATCTGGACCGGTCGCCAACGTGCGCGTTTTGTTGTCGGCTCCCAAGGCATCGAGTACGCGTTGGTCTCCCACTGGCGCGAGCAGGGCCACCTGCTCACGAATGACCGCGTGCCAAGCCTCGGGCCGGTGGACAGGATTGTGGTGGTCTCCGGATCGGTCTCGCCGACGACGCACGACCAGATCGTTGACGCGCAGGATCACGGCTTCGACTTGATTCCCTTCGCCGCGACTGCCGTCACGAGTTCGCAGTCCGTGATCGACCTCGAGATCGAAGCCGCGACAGCGCGCGCCCTGGCCTGTCTCGAATCGGGCCGCTCGCCGATCGTCGCCACGGCAAGGGGTCCGGAAGACCCGGCGGTGGCCGCTTTTCGGGACGCGGTGGCGTCGTCGGCGCTGTCGCCGGAACAAGCGAACCATGCAGTGGGCGACGCGCTCGGACGCGTGCTCGACGCGACGCTGCAACGCAGCCGGGTGTGCCGCGGCGTGGTGGCCGGTGGCGACACATCGGGCCATGTGATGCAGCGCATGGACGCGTTCGCGCTGACCGCGGTGGCGCAGACGACGCCCGGTGCCGCGCTATTCAGGCTGCACTGCGACGGGCCTCGCGACGGCATCGAGTTGGCACTCAAGGGGGGCCAGATGGGTGCGCGTGACATGTTCAGGCAGATTCGTGCCG
>JBBQOT010000819.1:0-1640 GCA_038331165.1 Acetobacterales bacterium | reverse complement strand
CCGCCAACATGACCGACAGCCTCGCCGCCCTCGACATCCTGGCCGCCAGCGACGACCCGGCCCGCGAGACGGCCCTGGCCAGCTTCCACGCCCGCTGGCGCCACGACGACCTCGTGCTCGACAAATGGTTCACCCTGCAAGCCCTGTCGCCCCGCGCCGACACGCTGGCCCAGGTGCAAGCGCTGTCCCGCCATCCCGATTTCGACCTGCGCAACCCCAACCGCGCCCGCGCGCTGCTGGCCGCCTTCCCCACCAACCAGCGCCACTTCCACGAGCCCTCCGGCGCCGGCTACCGCTTCCTGGCCGACGCGGTCGTGGCCCTCGACCCCGCCAACAGCCAAACCGCCGCCCGCCTCGTCGCCCCGCTCGGCCAATGGCGCCGCCACGACGCCACCCGCCAGGCCCACCTGCGCGCCGCCCTGCAAACCATCCTCGAACGGCCCGGCCTCAGCCGTGGCACCTTCGAACAGGCGTCGCGCGCCTTGGGCGAATAGCCCCGGTCAGCGCCGCGGCAGCGCGGCCCCGTCCGGTGCCCCGGCTCCCGGGCGTCGCGAATCCAGGCTCCAGGCACCTGGCCCGGCAAAAACGAAGTAAAGGAAGACAAAGCTGAACAGCACCTCCAGCCGCCCACCATTCACCAGCGGAAAGAAGCTTCCGCTCCACCGCACCATGAAGTAGGCGACTGCCATCTCGCCTGCCATGATGAAGGCGGCCTCGCGGGTGAACAGGCCGAACAGCAGGAGCAGGCTGCCCACCACCTCGATGACCCCGGCGAGGCCGATCAGCGAAAACAGCGCGAAATTCGCCGGCGGTGGCGCGGGAAAGCCGAATAATTTCGACAACCCCGACTGCAGGAACAGTAGCGCCGTCATAATCCGCAGCGCCGCCAGCACGCGTGGCTGCCACACTGCCCAGTCCACCCGGATTCCGTACAGCATGCCGGCTCTCCCCTCAATTGTTGCGTTGTTCGCCTCGTTCAAGATCCGCGGTTGCGGTTGGCTCCCGGCGGCGGCGGCACGAAACACATCATCCCCAGCGTCTTGGACCAGCACAGCACCGCGCTCCTGAGCGGGTTCACGGTGTCGGTCACCACCTTGTCCTGCGGGATCGGCATCCACGCTCCATCCACCAGCGCCTCCCACCCCTCCGGCCCCGGGCGCGACGCGACTGGCCGGCAGTCGATCAGGTCGCAGCACGGCACACCTGTATCGGGTGCGATCAACTGCTCGAACCAGGTGTCGATCTCTGGCCCAGTATCAGGAAGATGCCCCCACCCGTCGGGTGACAGTGCCAGCAGCACGATCAGCACGATAATGACTTTCGTGATCGCATAGCGCCGGTGCCGCATTCTTGGCATCCCCGTCCGGGCAGTTCTCTACCAACCGATTCTAACGGATTGGACCGAAGTACGAAATTTCTGTCAACGAAATAAAAGTAACCACCGGTCTCGGACAAATGCCGCTCGGTTGACCCTCGGCATCGCAATCGCGCCTAATGGGTATCGCATCGAGGGAGGCGACCAATGGACGCGCAGCAGATGAGGGTCATGCCACTCTCCGGCGCGGTCGGCGCCGAGATCGGCGGCATCGACATCTCACGCCCCCTGCCCACCCCCACCATCGCTGCCCTGCGCGAGGCCC
>JBBQOT010000818.1:0-1642 GCA_038331165.1 Acetobacterales bacterium | reverse complement strand
ATCGGATAGCGACTGAAGGTGGTCGACCCCCAGAAGTTGCTGTTGCCATCGACGTGGTAACCGGCCGACAAGGCCAGCGACACGCCTGGAGCCACCTTGAACTCCGCCCCGAAATGCGCCTGGAACAGGCCGCCCGCATGCAGCGTGTAGTCGTCCCGATAGTTGTAGCGAGTGGTCACCAGCCGGTCACCGCCCCCGGTCAGGCCGATCCCGGCAAAGAAGCGGACCGGCCGATCGTCCACCACGACGAAGGACTGGGCGCGGGCGGCAACGGCACAGAGCAGCAGGACGCCGGCAAGCAGAAGCCTGGCGAAGGAAATACGAGCCGGAAGTCTCATCGTCATGTCGATCCATCCCTGCAAGGTTGTGGTTCCTGGAGTAAACCGCCTCTCAACGCCCCGCCTCTATAGCGCACCTCAGGGCCGGCCCTCAACGCCGCCCTCAACGCCGCGCCAGCGCCAGCACCCCGCCGATTGCAACGAATGTCGTACCGGCGATGTGGTTGAACCAGCGGCCGTTGCGGCCAAGCCAGGGTGCGATGCGTTGCGCCGCGCCGGCGACCACCAGTTCATAGAGCAGTTCGACCAGCCCGAAGGTGCCCCCGAGGATGAGGAACTGCAGCCACAGCGGCACGCCCGGCTGCATGAACTGCGGCAGGAAGGCGGCAAAGAAGATGAGCGCCTTGGGGTTCGAGACCGCGACGATGAAGCCTTCCGTGAAACGCCGGCGCCACTCGCGCCCCGGCCTGGGATACACGCCCGACGCCGCCTGCGCGTGCGCAAGTACGGCTGCAGGCGCCCGCCAGGTGCGGATACCGAGGTAGACCAGGTAGGCGGCGCCGATCCACTTGGCGAGGCCGAACGCCTGTTCCGATGTCGCCAGCAGCGCGCCGAGTCCCGCCAGCGAGGCTGCCACCAGGATCATGAACCCGGTCACACCGCCGAGCGCCGTCGGAACCGTCTGGCGCCATCCCACCCGCATGCCATGGGTGAGCACCAGCAGCCCGTTCGGGCCCGGCGTCAGCGACAAGCCGACCGCGGCAGCCAGGTAGATCAGCCAGAGATGGAGGTCCATGATGGAAAAAGTTTACCTCCTGCCGGCACGTTTATTCCGTCGATGCATAAGCATAGTCGGAATGCATCGAGTTCCCGGCCCGTCTGCGGGGCAACCCTCGGTCGTGTCTTGCTCATCCTGTCGAATCGTCATGCCTGGCCGTTACCATATGCATCCGCGCAGCCTGGAGCACCACATGTCGGAAATCGATGCGCCAACCGGCGCAGCCACTGGCACGTTCGCCAGCTGGTTGAAAGGCCTGCGGACACCTTCGCATCGCATCAGCCTCGCGCTGCAGGGCGGCGGCGCTCATGGCGCCTTCACCTGGGGCGTGCTCGAAGCGCTGCTGAAAGACTCTCGCGTCCGGTTCGAGGGTCTCAGCGGCAGCAGCGCTGGTGCCATGAACGCGGTCGTGCTGGCCAATGGCTGGATGCAAGGCGGGCGTGACGGTGCCCGCAGGGCACTGGCGGATTTCTGGGGTAGCGTCGGCCGGCAACTGCCCGTCGGCATGGTGTCGATCGGCGGGGGCGACCGGATCAGCCTGTCGCTGGCCAGCAAGTGGCTGATGAACTGGGCCAGCCATTTCTCG
>JBBQOT010000817.1:0-1643 GCA_038331165.1 Acetobacterales bacterium | reverse complement strand
CCTTCACCGCGATCCGCCCGCTCGCCGGTTTGGGGAATGGGCGGGAGACGTCGCGGTTGAGGCTGGCCCAGGCTTCTTCGTCGATTTCGGCGCGTAGGGTGGTTTTGAGGGCCTTGTAGGGGTCGTTGGCGCCGAGGAAGTAGGCGTGGCGGACGAAGAAGCTTTCTTCGTTGTAGTCGGTGTCGATGAACCAGGCGGCGATGTCGTCGATGCCGCCGGGGCGGACTTCGCCCTTGCTGGGGTCGAAGATGTCCAGGCCGAGGATGCGGACCTGGTGCTGGTTGTCGGGCAGTTGGGTGATTTCGATGTCGGGTTCGCCGAAGACGACGAAGAGGTTGCCGCTGCCGGTGTTTTTCAGGTCGTCGGCCATGTGCAGGTCGGGGTTCATGCGGGCGCGGATCACCTGCACGGCGCCGAGCTTGGCGAATTCGCTGGCGTGGGCGTCGTAGTTGAAGGCGCAGGCGATCATGACGGGGAAGCCGGCCTCGGCGGCCTCGCGGGCGGCGGCGACGAGGTCGGGGCGGGCGACGGTGCCGAATTCCGGGCCGATGAAGATGGCGGCGCGGCGTTCCGGTGCCGCCTCGCCTTGGCCCTCGATATGGTCGGGTCGGGCTTTGCCCTCGATATGGTCGGGTCGGGCTTTGCCCTCGGGGTAGCGGGCTTCGGCGGCGATCATTCTGCCGGGCCAGGGGGTGAGGCTGGTGAAGCGGATGCGGTCTTTCTTGTCGCCCTGGTGGACGCCGCTGGTGCGCAGGTGGTCGAGCACCATCTGGGCGAAGTCGGTGGCTTCGGGTTGCAGGGGGGCGCCGCGCTTGGCGGATGTGGTGCGGCGGGGGGCGGGGCGGCCGGCTTGCTCGGCCTCGGCGGTGAGGAGGTCGTCCCAGTCGTCGTCGGCGGCGATGCCGCGGTGGGGGGAGAGGCTTTCGACGGTGAAGGGGCCGGCGACGCGGACGCGGCCGCGGTCCTCATAGGGCTTGTCGTAGAGGTATTCGAACTCGGCCTTGGCGGCGATGGAGGCGTCGATGGCGCGCTGGCGGGCGATGCGGGCCTGCCACCAGGCGGCGTGGTCGGCGCGGGCGGGTTCGGGCCATTTTTCTCCGGCCTCACGGGGGATTTCCCATTCCTGCCAGGATTTTTCCAGGGCGGCGTTGAGGCGGGCGCGCAGGGGTTCCAGGGTTTCCTGCCAGCGCTGCCAGATCACGTCGATTTCGGCGTTGTTGGCGATGGATTTCAGGGTGATGTGGGGCACGCGCTCATAGACGAAGCCCTGGCGGATGCTGCCATTTGTGGGGGTGTCGCGCGGCGGGGTGCGGGTGATTTCGGCTTCGCGCTTCTGGCCTTCGGGGCTGTCGGCGAGCAGGTAGAAGGGGTAGCGCGCGCCCATGACGCGGCTGCGGGCCAAAGCGAGGGCGACGCGGGAGGTGTCGATGGTGATCCAGCGGCGGCCCCATTGTTCCGCCACAGTGGCGGTGGTGCCGGAGCCGCAGGTGGGGTCTAGGACGAGGTCCCCGGGGTCGGTGGCCATGAGGATGAAGCGAGAGACAATATCTTGATTCGTTTGAACAACATAAGTTCGCAGTTAGCCAAATCCACTTGGCTTAATATCAGTCCAAAAATTGTTAATTCGAGAATAAGGGAATGTA
>JBBQOT010000816.1:0-1649 GCA_038331165.1 Acetobacterales bacterium | reverse complement strand
CCCTCGGCATCGGTTGCCGGGTTGAAGCGCCACGGCGACAGGCGCGGCTTCTCGTCCCACAGATAGCGTTTCGGGCTCGACAGCCCGGTCTGCCCCTCATTGCCGCGGTTCATCGCCGACAGGCGCAGCGCTTCGGGGCCTACCCGCACCGGGCTCGGCCAGTCGAAGGCATTGCCGCGGCCGGATTGCAGCGACCATTCCTCGCGGCCGAACGCCGCGCGCGCGAACTCCACCCGGCTTTCGAACGGAAAATCCGAGGTCTGCTCGGGCTGCGAGATATCCCGCAGTTGCAGCCGGTAGCTGTCGGCGATCGAACGGTCGCGCCCCGGCGTCTGTTCCACCAGGAACCCGCAGGAACGGGAATTGCCGAGGTCGAGTACCAGGTCGACATTGATGAAGCCGCTGCCGCCCTGGCGCTCGGCGGCTGCGATGTCGATCAGCCGCACCGGGCGCACCGCGCCGCATTCCTCCAGCAGCGCCAGCAGGGTGAGGTAGGCGGCGTAGTGGCGGCAGCCGATCGGCGCGTCTTGCGGCAATTCGCGCCCCTGGCTGTCGCGCTCGTGGTACAGATCGGCCAGCCAGCCGCGCATCCAACCGAGGTCGAGCATCCAGGCCACCTCCGCCATGCCCGAGGCAAGCTGGAAGCGGGCGGTCTCGCGGTCCCACGGCGTGACGAAACCGGCACCGGGGGTGCGCGGCATGGTGGCGGTGTCGAAGGCCAGCACGGCGCGATGGGTGTTGCCCTCGGCCTCCTTGGGGGTCAGTTCCACGATGCGGATGCGTGCCCAGTTCTGCGGCCCCGGTGCCAGGCGGCGGCGCCCCGGCGGGCCGTCGACCTCCACCTGCAGGAATGGCACCGGCACCCATTTGCCCAGGAACGGGGCGAGGGCGGCGCGGCTGTCGACGCTGTAGCGGCCCTCCTCGTCGGCGGAGACGAACATCGTCCGCCCGTCGCTTTCATAGGCATAGCCACCCTCGTCGGGGGCGGCGCGCAGCGGCTTGAGGGCGGCGAGCCCCTCGGCCAGCGGCACCTCGTACCAGTCGCGGCTCAGCCGCACCCCTTCCAGCGGCAGCGGCACGTCGATGAACTGGATGCCGCTGTTCGGCACCAGCGGAATGTCGGCGCCAGCGCCCCCGCCGGGCAGGCGCGGCAGCTCGGTATAGGGCTTTATCATGCGGTCCTGTCGTCGAATGGCGTGGCGGCCGAGCGGCCGGGGGGCGTGGCGGCCGGGTGGCCGGGGGGCGTGGCGGCCGTGTGGCCGGGCCAGCTTAGGGCCCGGTGCGCCACTGGAGCAATTCCATGCGGGGCCAGTGGACGCGCGGTGATCACCGCCGCCGCCCCGGTGCCGGGCAACTCAGCTTGTAATCCCAGCGCGTGGTGGCCGAACCCTGGGTGCCGGACACCACCACCCGCACCACCAGATCCTCGCCTTTGGCGTTCGGCGGCGGGTTCCAGTCGAAGGCGAGCCCGCCGCGCCCGGGCACATAGCCCGAGGTCTCCGCCAGCAGCCGGTTGCGGTGGAACACCTGCATCAGGTCGGGTTCGCGCAACATGTTGTAGGCGATCTCCACCCGGCCGGGCGTCGGGCCAAGATAGTGCCGCGTCGTGGTCACCCCCCGCCCGCCGCTTTTGGTCTCGACATTGCACG
>JBBQOT010000815.1:0-1653 GCA_038331165.1 Acetobacterales bacterium | reverse complement strand
ATGCGCGCGCTCGCTCCGATCGCGCTGTCGCAAGCTGCGGATGGCGCCACCGGCGTGTTTTTGCCGAAACGCAGCGGCCGGGTTGCCGACGGCGCCAGGGTTTATGCGCAGAACGGTTGTTACCTGTGCCACACCCAGATGGTTCGTCCGACCTATGCCGGCAATGATCTCTATCGTCCCGACTGGGGCGGCTTGAAAGCGGACGCCGACCGCGGCGACACCCGCCGTGAGACCAATGCCTATGACTTCATCGGTGAGAAATTCGCCCAGCTCGGCGTGATGCGGCTGGGGCCGGATCTTTCTAACATCGGCCGCCGCGTCGAAACCCTCTATGCCGCGGGCGGCGATCCCGCAGCCTGGTTGTATGCCCACCTTTACAACCCGCGTGACAACCCGCAATTGTGGCAGTCCACGTGCCCGCCGCATCCGTTCCTGTTTGAGAAACGTGAAATCAAGGGCAGCCCGGCGGCCGATGCGCTCAAGGTGGATGCCGCTGCCAACCAGGAATGGCTGCCGGATTCCGATGCCAAGGCGCTGGTTTCCTATCTGCTCTCATTGAAGAAGGACCAGCAGGTGCCCGCCGCTTTGAATTTCGCCCCGAGGAAAAATGAGGGTGCCCCGTGATTTCCCGCCCATCCCAGCCAATTTCTAACATGTCATTGTCCAGCCAGCAACCCGATTTTGAGGACTCGAGCCACGCGACCGCGACCGATGGGCGCGGGGCGGGCGAAGCTGCGGCTGGTGCCCGCGAAAACCAGATCGCCGAGCCCGGCACCGAGCCGATTGCGCTGTGGGTGCTAGCGGCCTGCGGGGTGGTGGTGCTCATTGCGGGTGGCATCCTTGGCGGCGCCGGCAGGTTTTTTGACTATCAGACATTGGTCCGCGTGGGCTATGTGCGGACCCCGGCCCCGGGCGCCGCGGAACAGGGGCCACCGCCCAAGGAAGCCCTCGTCGCCTACATGGCGAAGGGCTCGAAAATCTATGCGGCGAAATGCATTGTGTGCCACGGCCCGGAAGGCAAGGGCGACGGCGCGAATTTCCCGGCGCTGGCAGGGTCGAAATGGGCGATCGGGGAAACCGAACGCTTCGCCATGATTGTCCTCAACGGGCTGCAAGGGCCGACCAGCACCGGCAAGGCATATCCGGGTGCCGGGATGCCACCGCAAGCGCCCGGGCTCACCCCCGAGGACATCGCCGGGGTGATGACATACGTTAGAAACCACTTCGGCAACAGCGCCGGCGATGTGGTCACCGTCGCCATGGTCAAGGAGGCTCAGAAAATTGCCGCCGCCCGCCCCAAGACCGGCCAGCAAGTCACCGCCGAGGAACTCACCGCCACCCATCTCAAAGCACTGCCAGGCCCCGTGCTCGACCCGAAAGCCATGGTCGATCCGATCACCCTGGCCCCGGTGCGCGCGGCCAAGTAGCAGCTGCGGTGGTGGCGGCCTGCGTGGTTCGGCCCGGGGTTTCGGTGGCCGCGGTGCGGCCGCCGGCCTAGCGCGCCTCGCTGAACGTGAGGCCCAGCGCGTTGGACAGGCGGGTGATTTTCGCGCGTTCCCTGGGTTCGATCAAGGTGATGGAAATGCCTTTTTTGCCGGCCCTGGCGGTGCGGCCGCTACGATGGGTGTAGTATTCCATCTGTTCGGGGAGTTG
>JBBQOT010000814.1:0-1654 GCA_038331165.1 Acetobacterales bacterium | reverse complement strand
AGGGTCAGCACAATGCGACACGCCGGCAGCGTCCGGCGCGCCACCAGCAACGCTTCGACGCCGAGGTTGCTGTAGTGGTGGAAATGCAGCACGTCCGGCCGGGTGCGGCGCAGCAGCTCGGCGAAGTCGCGCGGGAAGCGTTCGTCGTGGTTGGCGAACTTGAACCAGTCATAGCCGGCGCTGGTATAGAGGAAATCGCCTTCGCCGAAGGGTTGGGTGATGGCCTGCCCGGCCCGCCCGCCGCCCGCATCGCGCCCGCAGCCGAGGAAAAACGCAATGCGGTCGGGCAGGGCGGTGAGCCCTTCGTAAAGGCGCAGCGCTGCCAGTTCGGCGCCGCCGCGGGTGATCGCCGGGTGGCTGTGGGTGAGCACCAGGATGCGCCGTGCGGCTGTGGGGGCAGGGGTGGGGCCGCCGGCGAGCTCGATCGGTCCAGGCTCCGGCACCTGGTGCAACAGGGGCAGGTCGAACGGCGAGAAGGTGCTCATGGCGCGTCCTCGGCCGCTTCGTCATCGTTGGGAGTCGGCAGCGCATCCAGCACATCGCGCCAGCGGCCGTCGTGCAGCCAGGCGTTGTACATCGTCAGGTTCATCCGCCAGGGCTTCTCGGAGCCGGTCTGCGACTGCCGCTCCAGGTGGTACAGCTGCACCCCCATATCGACGCCGACATCCAGCCCGCGGCTGCGCAGGCGCAGGCAGAGGTCGGAATCCTCGAAGTCGCCGATCGGGTAGGCGGGGTCGAAGCCGCCCATTTCCTGCGCCAGCCAGCGTGCCATGACGATGCAGGCGCCGGTGATGGCATCGGCACGTTTCAGGCCGCCGTCGTCGTGCAGGGCATCGTGGCGGCGCGGGCGCCAGCCCTTGCCGGGGTGCACCGGGTAGCGGAAATCGCCGAATTGCGGCAGATGCTCGAAGCGCATGCCCTGGTGCTGGATGGTGCCGTCCTCATACAGCAGCAGGGGGCCGACCGCGCCGAGGTCGGGCGTGTCGCGCAGCCGGGCGACCAGGCGTTCCATCCAGTCGGGCGTGCCGGGGAAGACATCGGAATTGAGGAAACAGACATAGGGCGCGCGGGCCAGCGACAGGCCGACATTGTTGGCCGGCCCGAAGCCGAGGTTTTGTGCCAGCAGGACCACGCGGAACGGCAGGGCGAAGCGGGCAAAGGCCGAGGCGGCAAGCACTTCGAGCTGGCGGGCGCGCGGGGGGTCGTCGAGCACGTAGATCAGCTCGAACGGCAGCGCGCGGGCGTGGCGGGAGAACAAGGCAAGCTGGTACTCCAGGAAATCGAGCCGGCGGTGCAGGGTGACGATCACCGAGATGCGCGGCACGCCCGGTTGCTGGCCGAAATCGACGGTGCGAAAGGCGGGCGGCGTGCGCAACCGATCGGCATTCAACCGCGCAACAGCGGGGCCGAAGACGTGCTCGAAGGCGGGGCCGACCTCGCCGTAGCGCGGCTCGGCACGGGCCAGCAGGTACTGGATCGCCTCCATGCCGCGCAGCCGTGGCGGCGGCACTGGCTGGTAGCCGATCTCGCCGCGCACGGTGGTGATGGCGATATGCGGCACCTCGCCCTCCGCCAGGATGTCGGGTGCGTACGCCAGGAAGCCGCTGCGCAGCTCGGCCAAGCCCTGGCTGGCGCCGACGCTTTCCAGCGCATC
>JBBQOT010000813.1:0-1655 GCA_038331165.1 Acetobacterales bacterium | reverse complement strand
CATTCCGTGCTGGGCCACCGGGCCGCGGCACTGGCGCGCCTGGCCGGCGTGCTGGGCGCAGGGGAAAGCTTCTTCTGGCTGCACGACTATGCCGCGCTGTGCGAGGGCTTCAACCTGCTGCGCAACGACATCGCGCATTGCCACGCCCCGCCGCCCGACAGCACCGCCTGCCGCATCTGCGTCTATGGCGCGGAACGGCACAGCTACCTCGCGGCGATGCACCGGCTGTTCACCGCCGTGCCGTTCCATGTGCTGGCGCCCAGCCGGGTGGCGCTGGATTTGTTTCTCGCCCGCACCGCGCTGCCGTTTCGCACCGCGCGGGTGCACGAGAACCTTGTGATGGCGCACGGCGAGATTTTGGCCGCGCCGCCGCCGGGGCCGCCCCGCGTTGCCTTCGCCGGGTTTGCCATTCCGCCGAAGGGCTGGCCGGCCTTCCAGCGCCTGCTGCAACGCCAGGCGGGGCGCGCGACCTATCGTTTCCTGCACTTCGCCGTAGCGTCCAACCAGGTGAAGATGACCGGCCTGGAGAAGGTCGACGTCGAGGTGCGCCCCGGTGCCCGGCTGGCCATGGTCGAGGCGCTGCGTGCAGCGCGCGTCGACCTGGTGGCGGTGCTGTCACCCTGGCCCGAGACGTTCTCGTTCGTGGCGCACGAGGCATTTGCCGCCGGTGCCGACGTGATCGCGCTGGAGGACGGCGGCAATGTCGCGGCAGCCGTGCGCCGCCACCGCCGCGGCGTGGTGCTGCGCGATGCCGACGCGGTGCTGCGGTTTTTCGAGCAGGGCTGGGCGCTGGACTATGCCCGCCAGCGCGCCGCCGCCCCCATCGAGGCCCTGCATCCGGTGTTCACCGGCACCACCGCCACGCTCGATCCCGACCAGCTATCCGCCGTCCCGCTGGCCGCGATGGAGACCGACGCGCCCGATATGGTCGTGCTGCTGCCCGACGGCCGGGCGCTGCCAGCCGACCCCGGCGCGGCGCTGCACTTCACCCTGCCGCCCGGCACCACCGCGCTGCATCTGGCCTCGCGCCACGCCCTGGCACCGCCATCGCCGGCACCCTATGGCGTGGCGGTCGCGGCCCTGGCGCTGGACGGCACCGCGGTGCAGCTCGACGACCCGCGCCTGGCCGAAGGCTGGCATCCGCCCGAGCCCGCCTTGCGTTGGACCCGCGGCCGCGCCGTGCTGCTGGTATCCGGAAAGCGCCGGCTGGAGATCACGCTGGCCCGCGTTGGGCGCTGGCGCCGCCTGAAGCTGGCGGGATAGGCGCCATGGCCCGCATCGCCTGCTTCACCAGTTTCACCTATGCCTATCTCGCGCGGGCACAGGTGCTGGCGCAGTCGCTCCGCCGCCTGCATCCAGACTGGTCACTATGGGCGGTGATCACCGATCAGCCACCAACCGGGCTCCCCACCGGGGCACTCGACAGTTTCGACCACGTAGTGAACGCCGCCGATCTCGGCATTCCCGGCTTCCCCGCCTGGCTGTTCAAGCACGACGTGGTCGAGGCCTGCACCGCCGTGAAGGCCACCATGCTGCGGCGGCTATTGGCGCAGGGGGCCGCCAAGGTGATCTACCTGGACCCCGACATCGCCGCCTTCGCCCCGCTCGACCTGCTGGCCGACCGCCTCGACACCGCCTCCATCGTGCTCACCCCG
>JBBQOT010000812.1:0-1658 GCA_038331165.1 Acetobacterales bacterium | reverse complement strand
ATCGACACTGCAAGAAAGCACGGCGTGGCGATCCACGGCCTTCGCAATGTCCACCATATCGGCCGCGTCGGCACTTATGGCGAGTTGGCCGCTGCCGCCGGGCTCGTCTCCATCTCGTTCGTCAACGGCTACAGTGGCAAGCCCCGCGTCGCCCCCTTCCGCGGCAAGCACGGCCGCTACACCACCAACCCCATCTGCATCGCCGTCCCCGGCACCCAAACCACGCCCCCCGTCATCCTCGACTTCGCCACCTCCGTCATCGCCCTCGGCAAAGTCCGCGTCGCCTACAACGACAAACGCCAGGTCGTCCCCGGCGCCCTCATCGACTCCGAAGGCCACCCCACCACCAACCCCGGCGTCATGTACGAAGACCCGATCGGCGCCGCCCTGCCCTTCGGCGACCACAAAGGCTCCGGCCTCGCCCTCATCTGCGACCTCCTCGCCGGTGCCGTCGCCGGCGCCGGCGTCATGCCCGGCGAAAACCCGCCCGACGACGGCATCGTCAACGGATGGCTCACCTTCGTCCTCGACCCCACCCGCCTCGCCACCATGCCCTTTGTCGCCGCCGAAATCGACAAGATGGTTTCGTTCGTGAAATCCTCCCCGCCGATCGACCCCACCCTCCCCGTCCTCGTCGCCGGCGAACCCGAACGCATCGCCCGCGCCAAGCGCAGCAGCGAAGGCGTCTATATCGACACCGAAACCTGGGCCCAACTCGTCGAAGCCGGCCGCTCCCTGGGCGTGAATATCAATCTGGAAGCATAAGAAAGCAGTTCTTTTTTGAAAAAAAGAACCAAAAAACTTCCAACTTTTTGCCCCAGGTTCAACACGGTACAAATGGATAAAAAGTCTTTTTGCTTCTTTTTCTTCAGAAAAAGAAGAATCTTCCTTCCCTGAGGAACGCCCCATGTTCGACCCCACCGCCCGCCGCCGCCTCGGCCGCACCGCCCTCTCCGTCACCCAGTTCGGCTTCGGCACCGCCCCGCTCGCCGGTTTCCGCACCACCATCCCCGAACTCGACGCCATCGCCACCATCAACGCCGCCTACGACGCGGGCGTCCGCCTGTTCGACTCCTCGCCCTATTACGGCTACGGCCGCGCCGAGCTGCGCATGGGCGCCGCCCTGCGCGACCGTCCGCGCGACGACCTCGTCGTCTCCACCAAGATCGGCCGCTGGATGACCCCCGTGCCCCGCGGCACCACAATCGAGGGCATGCGCCGCGGCGGCCTGAACCACTACCCCACCTACGACTACAGCCATGACGGCGTTTACCGCTCGCTGGAACAATCCCTCCTGCGCACCGGGCTGGACCGCGTCGACATCGCCCTCGTCCACGACGTCGATTTCTGGACCACCGGCGACCGCATGGTGCTGGAAGACCGCTTCCGCGAGGTGATGGATGGCGCCCACCGCGCCCTGGTCGACCTGCGCAGCCAGGGCGTCATCGGCGCCATCGGCGTCGGCCTGAACGAGGCCGACATGTCTGCCCGCTTCGTCCGCGCCGGCGATTTCGACTGCGTCCTCCTCGCCGGCCGCTACACCCTGCTGGAACAGCGCGCGCTCGACGATTTCATGCCCCTCTGCGAACAACGCAACGTCGCCGTCATCATCGGCGGCCCGCTCAACTCCGGCGTGCTCGCCACCGGCGCGCGCCAGG
>JBBQOT010000811.1:0-1660 GCA_038331165.1 Acetobacterales bacterium | reverse complement strand
CTGGAACACGGTGGAGCCGATGCGGAACAGCCGGCGGTGGCGCACCCGCAGCAGCGGCTCGAACAAATCGAAGCGGTTGGCAAAGCGGCGCACCCGGCCTTGCAGTTCGGGGAAAATCTCCTCGACCGGGCCGAAGAATTCGGGGCCGGTGACCCATAATTCCTCCAGCGCCGGCAACAGCCCCTCGTCGGCCAGGCGCTGGACGCCGGACAGGTTCTCCAGCATCTGGTGGCCGTAATTGTCGGGCATGTCCAACAGGCCGATGCGTTCGGGGCGTTCCGGCCGCGCGCCCTCGGCCAGCAGCACGCGAAAGGCGCCGATCGAGCCCATCAGCGCATCGAGCAGCGGGGCGGCCGGGGTGGAATTGGCGTCGTGATTGAGGAAGTCGTGCACCGCCAGGTCGAGCCGCGGCAGGAACAGCATCGCCGGCTTGCCGTAGGTGCCCCACAGGCATAGCCAGATCTCGCCGCCAACCGGTGAGTGGAAGGCGTAGAACAGCGGCAGCAATTCGGCTGGCATGCCCCCGCGCGAATGGGTGGTGAACACACCCTGGGTGGCCAACATCGCCCCGGTCCACGGGTCGGGGCAGCGCATTACGCCCGCGCGCAGCCCCTCGATCGAAACGCCGGCGCCATGGAATTCACGCGTGATGTACTGGCGCACATCGGCCGGCACGCCGCGCATCAGCCGCGGGCCCGCCGCCGCCGCGCCGGGGCCACGCAACGCCCAGGACACCGCATCGCCATTGAGCCCGAATGCCGCGAGTTCCGCGGCCTGGGCATGCAACTGAAGGAACCGCATCGCTCACCCGCATCGCCGTGGCACGGCCGGGAAATGCCCGGCGCGTGCCACCGAACGATACAGGGCGGCGGGGTGGCGCGCTACAGCCGCGCAACACCGGCGCCACGCGCCCTGGGCTATTTGCCCAGCGGCCACAGATGCGCCGCCGCGAAGCCCGCCACCCCCGCGACCGCCTGGCTCAGCAGCAAGCCGACCCGCAGCCCGCCCACGCCCTGGGCCATGGTGCTGGCCACCGCGTCGATCTTCTGCTGCAGCTTCGACATGCCCAGGTCGATGCGGGTCAGCGTCACCTGAAGGTGCTCGACCGTGGTTTCCAGCCGCGCCACCCGCTCGGCCAATTCACCCAGCTCGGCCCGATGTGTCGTGCGCCGCTGCACCCGTGGTTCCATCGCCATGTCCTCCTCGTTGTCCAAGATCGCACTCACCATTCGTAGACGAGCACGAGCCCGCCACCGCCGAGGCCGCCCAGGCCGCCGCTCTGCCCGGTTTGCGTCGCACCGCCGCCGCCGCCAGCCGGGGTCTGGCCGTTTGCTCCCGTGCCGCCCGCCGCGGTGGTGGACGAGGCACCGCCCGGCCCGCCCATGCTGGCCGGGGTGCCATAGGCGAAGGCGGCCACCGCAGCGCCCGCCCCGCCCGGGGCAGTGCCGCCGGCATTGCTGCCGGTGGCGTTGAACAGCGTGGTGGCACCCCCGCCGAAGGTGGCGTTGCCGGCGCTGATGCCGCCGCCCGCGGCGCCGCCGCTGCCGGCATCGGCCGCATAGCCGCCACCGCCGCCCGCGCCGCCGACAGCACACCCGCCGCCACCGCCGCCGCCCACCCGTTCCGACCCGCCGGCCGACCCGCCGCCGCCGCCGGCCGC
>JBBQOT010000810.1:0-1661 GCA_038331165.1 Acetobacterales bacterium | reverse complement strand
GCGGAAGATGCCGGCCAGCAGTGAATGGGGGAAAATTGGTCGGAGCGGCGGGATTCGAACCCACGACCCTCAGTCCCCCAGACTGATGCGCTACCAGGCTGCGCTACGCTCCGACCGTGGGGACGCACCGTGTAGCAGCCGCGGCAGCGCTTCGCAATGCGGCCCCGGCACGGCTGGCGATCAGGGCAGCAGGGCGCGCAATGCCTCCAGCTCACTCAGCGTGTGCGACAGCATATCGCGCAGCCGGGCAACCTCGGCACCTCGCGCGTCACCACCGAGTGCCTCCTCGACCTTGCCGACGCGGCCGACCGGACGGCGACCGGCGGCCGTGGCGCTCGGCTGGGGCGCCGGGGTCAGGCCCGGCATCGGCAGTTCCGGCGTGTTGTTCTGCGCCAGTGTCGGTGACGCGTCGGCGTCGGCCTCGGCGCGCTCCTCGGGCGGCGCGGGCGGAATATCATCCGACAGCCTGCCACCGCCCTCACGCAACAGACGCTGCACGCCCTTGATGGTATAGCCCTGGATGTACAACAGGTCTGAAACGCGGCGCAGCAGGGTGATGTCGTCGGGGCGGTAATAGCGTCGCCCACCGCCGCGCTTGAGCGGCTTTACCTGGGGAAACTTGGTCTCCCAGAAGCGCAGAACATGCTGCGGGATGTGCAGCTCGTCGGCCACTTCGCTGATCGTGCGAAAGGCATTGGGCGCCTTCTTCGGCTTGCCGCGACCGCCGTCGGCGCCATCATCGGCCTCAGCGGCCATCGACGCAGGCAGCACCGTGGCGGCAGCGCGGCCGCTCATTCATCGTCTCCGCCGACCGGCGGGGCCATGTGGTTCACATGGGCGCGCAGCACCTGGCTGGGGCGGAACACCAGCACCCGGCGCGGCAGGATCGGCACCTCGACGCCGGTCTTCGGATTTCGCCCGATCCGGCGCCCCTTCTGTCGCACGGAAAAGGTCCCAAATCCACTGATTTTAACGGATTCCCCCGCCTCCAGCGCGGTACTCATCCGCGCCAGGACCACTTCCAGCAGATCGGCCGATTCGTTGCGAGAGAGACCTACCTGGGTATAGATGGTCTCAGTCAGGTGCGCGCGCGTGACGGTGTTCATTCCGGCACGCTATGCAGACTGCGCGGCGACGTCAAGAATACTCTGTAATCAACCCCTTGGATCGGCACGATCGCGGCCGGTCGCAAGCTGCCGCCAGCGCCTGATCAGCACGTCCATCGGCGCCGGCCACAGCCTACAGCCGCACCAGCGCGCTGCCCCAGGTCAGCCCGCCGCCAAGCGCCTCCATCAGCACCAGGTCGCCACGCTTGATCCGGCCGTCGCCATAGGCCTGGGCCAGCGCCAGCGGGATCGACGCGGCCGAGGTATTGGCATGCTGGTCGACCGTCACCACCACCCGGCCCGGCGGCAAGGCAAGCCGCTTGCCGATCGCCTCGATGATGCGCAGGTTGGCCTGGTGCGGTACCAGCCAGTCGACATCCGCGTGGGTGAGGCCGTTGGCCGTCAGCGCCTCGGTCACCGCGCCCGCGAGCTTGCCGACGGCGTGGCGGAACACCTCGTTGCCCTTCATCACCAGATGACCGGGCTTGTCGGGCTGGCCGACAGCGCCATCGACATACAGGATGTCGCCCAGATCGCCTTGGGCGTGCAGATGGG
>JBBQOT010000809.1:0-1665 GCA_038331165.1 Acetobacterales bacterium | reverse complement strand
GGTCAAGAGCTACATCAGCACCTGCCAGGCCAGCCGCGTCGGCGACCCGATCAGCCCGGTCTACCTCAACGGCATCCTGGCCGCTTCCATGGTCAGCGAGGCGACTGCCGCCTACACCACCGGACGCTGGCGCGAGGCGCTCGACCTCTACACCAGCGCCCGCGCCACCCAAGGCGGCGACCAGCTGCGCGTGTTCAATGGGCTCTACCTCACCAATCTGAAGCTGAACCGCCCGGCCGAGGCCGCCGCGGCCTTCGGCGATGCGGTGCAGTATGGGCTGGCGAACAATCGGCTCGGCGTGAAGTTCCTGTTCCGCCCCGGCTCCACCGCGCTGTCCCCGGGCGCGCCATACGACATGTGGTTGCAGCAGATCGCGGGTCGCGCCGCGCAGGGGTCCGCGTGCCTTCAGGTCGGCGGCCATACCAGCGCCACCGGCGCGCCCGCACTCAACGAACGCCTGTCCCAGCTGCGCGCCGAATACATCATGGGCCGGCTAGAGACCGCCGCGCCGCCAATGCGTGGCCGGGTGATCGCCCACGGCGCGGGCGCGCAGGCAACGCTGGTCGGCACCGGCGCCGACGACCTGACCGACGCGCTCGACCGTCGCGTGGAGTTCAAGGTGATTCCGGCCTGCCGCACCTGAGCAATGCGGGCGGGCCTGCCCCTCGGCATCGTGACAACCGGGCGGCCAGCCCATAGCATCCACCCACGCGACCACCGCGCCGGGAGAGGGACCATGGATTCACCAATGACGGATGCGCTCGGCTTCGCGCCCGACCACGATACGCCAATCCCCTACATGCTCCGCACCCGCGAGTACTATAAGGCGATCGGCTACACCACGCCGTACCGCTGGGCCCACTACCTCGACGCCCCGTTCACCGCGTTGACCAAGCCGCTCGCCCAGTCCCGCATCGCCATCGTCACCACCGCCGCCCCGTTCCAGCCCGACAAGGGCGACCAGGGACCCGGTGCCGCCTACAACGGCTCGGCGAAGTTCTATCAGGTGTACGACGGCGACACCGCGGCCGATCACGATCTGCGGATCTCGCACATCGGCTACGACCGCAAGCACACGACCGCGACCGACAGCAACAGCTGGTTCCCGCTGCCCGCCTTGCGCCGCGCCGCCGCCGCCGGGCGCATTCGCCAGGTCGCCCCGCGCTTCTTCGGCCTGCCGACCAACCGCAGCCACCGCGTGACCATCGACACCGACGCGCCCGAGATCGTGCGCCGCGCCCTGGCTGACGGGGTTGATGTCGCCATTGTGGTGCCGAACTGCCCGGTCTGCCACCAGTCGTCCACCCTTGCCGCCCGCGCGCTGGAAGCCGCCGGCATCGCCACGGTGGTGATGGGCAGCGCCAAGGACATCGTGGAACACGCCGCAGCCCCCCGCTTCCTGTTCAGCGATTTTCCCCTCGGCAACAGCGCCGGCCGCCCGCACGATCTGGCTTCGCAGGATCAAACCCTGGAGCTCGCACTCCGCCTGCTGGAATCCGCCGCCGGCCCGCGCACTACCCTGCAGTCGCCGCTGCGCTGGAACGCGGACGGGCTGTGGAAGCTCGACTACCTCAACCTCGAACAGATAGGCGCCGATGAACTGGGGCGCCGACGCGAGGAATTCGACCGCCAGAAGGAACTGGCGCGGCCCAACCGGGTAGCGGC
>JBBQOT010000808.1:0-1674 GCA_038331165.1 Acetobacterales bacterium | reverse complement strand
GCGGCCTCGAAGACGTCGCGGGGCAGCGAGAGGAGGGCGGCGGAGGCCATGAGGGTGATGAAGGGGGTCCAGCGCCAGGTGTCGATGAGGATGACGGTGAACATGGCCCAGAAGGGGTCGCCGAGCCAGTCGATCGGGCCGAGGCCGACGGTTCCGATGACGTAGTTGGCGACACCCCAGAGCGGGTCGAGCAGCATGCGCCAGATGCCGCCGGCGATGACGGGGGCGACGACCATGGGGATGATGAAGGCGGCGCGGATGGCGCTGCGGCCCTTCCACTCCGCGTTGATGAGGAAGGCGATGGAAAAGCCGAGGAACATCTGCACCGGCAGCGCGATGACGAGGTAGACCAAGGTGACCCAGAGCGAGTCCCAGAAGCGGTCGTCCTCAAGGACTGTGAGGTAGTTGTCCCAGCCGACCCATTCGTCGGGGGTGAAGGTGCCGAGGTTAAGGGCGGCGAAGCTGATGTAGATGGTGTAGCCGATCGGGTAGGCGAGGGTGGCGACAAGCAGGACGGCGGCGGGCGTCATGAACCCCCAGCGCGCGACGAGGTCGGCCAGGCGGGAGGCGCGGGGGCTGGCGGCTTTGCGTACGGCCGGGCGGGTGCCGAGGGCGGTGCTGGACATCGGGCAGGGGACTCGCGGTGAGGGGGAGGTCTGCTTTTCCTGAAGAAAAAGAAGCAAAAATACTTTCCATCCATTCGCGCTCGGCTTGATGGTTTCGGGCCGAACGCAAAAGGATGAAAGTTTCTTGGTTCTTTTTTTCAAAAAAGAACGTGCGTCCTTTGGTGCAACTAGAGGCGCAGGCGCTCGATCTTGCGGGAGGCGCTGGACAGGGCGTCGGCGACCTTGACCTCGCCGCTGAAGGCGCGGGCGGTTTCGTCGGCCAGGATCTGCTGGGCGGCATCCGACTTGGTCGAGCGCGGCCGCCACATCCGGCCGGCGGCCGCGACCTCGTAGGCGTCCTGCAGTGTGGTGTAGACGGGCTTGAGCCAGGCGCTGGCCGGATTGCTTGCCAGCGTCGATTTGCGCGCCGGGAACGATCCCACCACGTCGGAGGCCCAGAGCTCGCCCTGCTTGGAGCTGACCCACTGCCAGAATGCCCAGGCGGCGCGCTGGTTCGGGGTTTTGCGGGAGATGCAGCCGTTCCAGATGCCACGATGGGTGCCCGCGCGCGCGCTGCCGACCGGCATGACCTGGATGCCGACCTCCTCGGTTTTGAGCGTGGTTGCGGCGGTATCGACCGCTGTGCCGCGGAACACGCTGCCCCATTGGAACATCACCGCGGTCTGGCCCTGGCGGAAGGCTTGGAGCGATTCGGTGAAGCCGTGCGCCCTGGCGCCGGGCGGCGCCCATTGCAGCAGGTCGATGTGGGTTTGCAGCGCGAACTGGCCCACATCGTTGGCGAAGATGGGCTTTTCGTTGCCGTCGATCAGTTCGCCGCCATGGGCGTTCAGGATGCCCTGCCAGATGGTCGGCGTCAGTGTATCGCGGGTGAAATAGGTGCTGATCGCCCAGGCATTGGCCGGGCCGCTGCCGCCGAGATTCTGCACCAGCTTGGGCATCTGGGCGCGGAACTCGGTCCAGGTGTGGTTGGGGGTGGGGGCGGGCAGGCCGGCCTTGGCGAAGTGGGTGCGGTTGTAGAACATCAGCAGCATGTTCGAGCGAACCGGGA
>JBBQOT010000807.1:0-1680 GCA_038331165.1 Acetobacterales bacterium | reverse complement strand
CCAGCGCGGCCGTTTCAGCGGTGATGGCGTCGAGCTCGGCCTCGATGCCGAACAGCGCGGCCACAAAGCCTTCGAGCGGCGGGCCAAGCGCGACCACCAGCTCTCCCTCCGCCTTGGCGTCGAGCGCGTCGGGCGCGGCACGGGCGGCCAACAGGCGGCGATGCAGGTCCGGCTCGGCGGCCAGACGTTCGAGGAACAGCCTGTCCAGCCCGACCAGGCCATCGCGCGTGGCAAGAGCCGCAAAATCCAGTCCGAAACCGAGCATGGGTCAGGCCATCCTGGCGAGTAGGCCAAGCAGGGTACGACGCTCGGCGGGGTCGAGCGGCGCGAGAGTCACCTCCGAGGCGCGGCGGGCATGGGCAACGCCACGGCCGGCCAGGGCGTGGCCGGCCTCGGTCGGGGTCAGCACCGCCGTGCGCCGGTCCATCGGGTCGAGTGCCCGGGCCACCAGGCCGCGGGCGACCAGGCGGCGCACCACGCCCTGGATGGTGGCCGGGTCCATGGCGGCCATGCGGCCGAGCTGGTTCTGGGTGACGCGGCCGTTGGTAACCACCTTGACCAGGGCGGTGAACTGGCGCGGCGTCAGTTCCTTCTCCCCCACGCCCTCGGCCATGCAGGCCTGCCAGATGGCGGTCTGCCGCTGATAGGCGCGACGCAACAGGAAGCCGACCTGGGACTCCACGGTGTAGCCGTCGAGCATGGGCGTCGTGTCGCCTGGCGACACCTCCGCCTCGCTCCGCAGGATGGTCGCTCGCGCCACAATCGTCTCCGGCCTGGATGGCCGGGTATAGGCGGTGGATCGTTCGTACGCAAACGATCCCACCGCACGCGAACGGGGACCGGGCGCATGCCCGATCCCCGCCCCGGATCGCAAGCTTGTGCAGCCGACGCAGATCAGTTGGTCTTGGGCGCCGGCACCGCCGGAACGGCCGACGTGGCGGCGGGGGTGGCAGCGGTCGGGCGCTTGTGGATCGCTGCCGCGCCGGTAACGTGCGGGGTGACCGCCGGTTTGGCGATCTTCGCCGGCTCGGCCGGCTTGGCCGTGCTGCTGGTCATCGGCGCGCTGGCAGTGGCGGCAGTGGCCGTCGAACCCGGCTGGGCCACTGCGGGCAGCGCCACCGAGAGGGTCAGCAAGGCGGCGAAGGTCGAAGCGAGGACGCTACGCATCGGGAGAGTTCTCCGTGTCTGGGCAGGATTGCCTGACAAGGGGGAGTTGACCGCGCTGGGGTGGCGACCGCGCGGCGCAATCATGTCGACGTTGCAGCGGTCGATTAATTCTACTCCATGTAGCGCGACACCTGCGGCACCTCCCGCAACCCCCAGCGCATGGACGCGAACAAAATTCAGTATTTCCGAATCATGTTCGATCGTTCATATTTTACGACGGGAGACAGGTTCCTGGGTGCTTCACGGCGCCCGGAATCGACCAGAAGAACACAGGAACTGGGGCACCGAATGGCGATGCAAGCAACGGCGACACAATCTGGGGCGCCCATCCGGGCAATGACCCGCGAGGAACGCAAGGTCATCCTCGCCTCTTCCCTCGGAACCGTCTTCGAGTGGTATGACTTCTACCTGTACGGCTCGCTGGTCGCCGTCATCGCGGTAAAGTTTTTCAGCCAGTTCGACGAGACCACCCGCAATATCTTCGCCCTGCTCGCCTTCGCCGCCGGCTTCCTG
>JBBQOT010000806.1:0-1681 GCA_038331165.1 Acetobacterales bacterium | reverse complement strand
GGTGCCGTTGAGCCATCAGGGCCAACTCTGGGCGCTCGCCCAGTCCCGCCGTCTGGCGCCGGCCGACCCGCCGCCGGCCAGTGTGCGCGGCATCATCGTGCAACCGCTGTTCCACATGAACGGGCTGTTCTTGACCAAGGTGGTGGCGATGAACGCCGCCTCGATGGTGATGCTGCCCGCCTTCAACGGCCGCACCTATCTGGAGGCAATCGCCGCCTGGGGGGTCAATTCCATCGTCGCGGTGCCGACCATGCTGGCCCGCGCCTTGAAGGAGGTCGATCTGGTCGCCCGCCTTGACCTCACCGCCCTGCGCTCGGTGCGTGTAGGTTCCGCCCCGGTGACGGCCGCACTGATGGAACGGATACAGACGGTGTTCCCCAACGCCGTGGTCAGCAACGGCTATGGCACCACCGAGGCCGGGCCCTTCGTCTTCGGCCCGCACCCCCAGGGCAAGCCGCCACCGATGCTCACCGTGGGACACCCCCTGACCGGCGGCGAGGCGAAGCTGGTGGGCGGGGAGACGCCGGACCAGGGGGTGCTGTGGATGCGCAACCCGTCGGTGATGGCCGGCTATCTCAACCTGCCAGACGTCTCGGCGCGGGTGCTGCAGAACGGCTGGTATATCAGCGGCGATGTGTTCAGCCGCGATGCCGACGGCTTCCATTTCTTCGTCGGCCGGGCGGACGACATGTTCGTATGCGCCGGCGAGAACATCTACCCCGCGGATGTCGAAAAGATGCTGGAGCGCCTTCCTGCCATCCACCAAACCTGCGTGGTGCCTCTGGCGGACGAGGAGCGGGGGCAGATGCCGGTCGCCTTCATCGTCCTGCGCGACGGTGCCGCGCTATCGGTGAAGGCGGCACGGGATTTTGCGCTCGCCAACGGCCCAGCCTACCAGCACCCGCGCCGGGTGCTGTTCCTGGCCGAACTCCCCTGGGCCGGTACCAACAAACTGGACCGCAGCGCCTTGATCGCCCGCGCCAGCGAACTGGAGCGCGATGGCGGCTGGTCAGGGTGATCTCCCCCCCTTGACTCACCCCATCGCGTAGGCGCCGTTGCCGAGGAAGTACACTTCCCCTTTCGGCGTATCCATGATGGCCACGAAGCCCGGCTGCATCGCGGCGCGCACCGCAATATCCAGGCCGATCTGCTGGTAGATCTCCGCCAGCCCCGCCGCCTCGGGATGCAGCACTGTCAGGCTGCGCAGGTTGCAGCCACCCGGAGCGGTGATGGAGGGATGCGGCGAGCCCTGCCAGTCGATCGCGAAGGGGATCGCCTCGCCGTAGGCCGGGTGGGCGAAGCGGATCACCGTCCAGTCCAGTCGCACCCCGTCCGGCCGGGTGCGGCTCATCGGCACACGCGCGCCGGCCGCAAGCCCGGCGGCCTGCGCGCGGGCGATCAGCCCATCCAGGTCAGTCGTCTGGATGGCGAAGGTCAGCAGGGCAGGCGCCCGCAGGGCGGCGATCATCTGCGCGCGTGCCATGCCGGCCAGATCCTGCGCCGGGTCTGGCGCGATCACCTCGAAAAAGCAATCCGGCCCCAAAGCCACCAGCTGGTTGCGCGTGCCAAAGCCTGGATGCGTGCCGCCTGTCGCCGGCGTGACGCCGGTCGCCGCGGCAAACGCGGCCGCACCCGCCGTCAGATCGGCCGCGCCAAGCAGAATATGGTCGAGCTTTACTAC
>JBBQOT010000805.1:0-1684 GCA_038331165.1 Acetobacterales bacterium | reverse complement strand
GAAGTTGACTACGCTGCGGATGGATTCGCCCTTGTGCATCAGGTCGAAGGCGGTGTTGATCTCCTCCAGCGGCATGGTATGGGTGATAAGCGAGTCTATATCCAGCTTGCCGTCCATGTACCAGTCCACGATCTTCGGCACGTCGGTACGCCCGCGCGCGCCGCCGAAGGCGGTGCCCATCCAGGTGCGGCCCGTCACCAGCTGAAACGGCCGCGTGTTGATCTCCTGCCCCGCGCCGGCCACGCCGATGATCACGCTTTTGCCCCAGCCGCGCCGCGTGCATTCCAGCGCCTGGCGCATCAGCGTGGTGTTGCCGACGCACTCGAAGGAATAATCGGCGCCGCCCTTGGTGAGGTTTACCAGGTAGGGCACCAGGTCGCCTTCCACCTCCTTCGGGTTCACGAAATCGGTCATGCCGAACTTCTCGGCCATCGCTTTTCGCCCCGGGTTGATGTCCACGCCGATGATCTGCTCGGCGCCCACCATGCGCAGGCCCTGGATGACGTTCAGCCCGATGCCGCCCAGCCCGAACACCACGGCGCGGCAGCCCAGCTCCGCCTTGGCGGTGTTGATCACTGCGCCGATCCCGGTCGTCACGCCGCAGCCGATGTAGCAGACCTTCTCGAACGGTGCGTCCTGGCGGATTTTCGCCAGCGCGATCTCGGGCAGCACGGTGAAGTTCGAGAACGTCGACGTGCCCATGTAGTGCGCGATCGTCTCGCCGTCGCAGGAGAAGCGGCTGGTGCCGTCCGGCATCACGCCGCGGCCCTGGGTGGCGCGCAGCGTGATGCACAGGTTGGTCTTGCGGCTGAGGCAGTATTCGCAGTGGCGGCATTCCGGCGTGTACAGCGGGATGACGTGGTCGCCCTTCTTCAGCGATGTCACGCCGCGGCCCACATCCACCACCACGCCGGCGCCCTCATGGCCCAGGATGGCCGGGAAGATGCCTTCGGGGTCAGCGCCGGACAGGGTGAACTCGTCGGTGTGGCAGATGCCGGTGGCCTTGATCTCAACCAGCACCTCGCCCTCGCGCGGGCCTTCGAGGTCGACGGTCTCCAGGCTGAGCGGGGCTCCGGCCTTGCGGGCGACGGCGGCGCGGGTTTTCATCGGCGAGGCTCCTGCGGAACGGTTGCCGCAATCTGCCGATCCGGACGCGCCGGATCAACTCGGGAACCCGTGCGCTCGGCCGGAGCCGGGGCCTGGGGTTGGCGCCGACTTCGCGGGCGTGCAGTTCTGGTCGTGCGGTGTCGGTGATTTGATCTAGGTCATTGCACGGCGTCGTGCGCCTGACCTCAGATGAGGGACATCGCCACAACGAGGGAGCGCTGAGATGACACGCAGGACTTCCGGCAACTGGTCCCGGCTGGCGGCACGGGTGGCAATTCTCGCCGCGGTCGCGGGGCCAGCCGCGATGCTGGCGGCCCCGGCGGCAGCCCAGGGCGGTCCGCCGCCGGCTGGCCAGGGCATGATGGGCCAAGGCCAGGGGCGGGGCATGATGGGCCAGGGCATGATGGGCCAGGGCATGATGGGCCAGGGCGCGGGATCGGGCATGCGCCTGGTGGACACCAACAACGACGGATCAATCTCGGCCGACGAAGCCTCCGCCATGGCCGAGGCGATGTTCGACCGTCTGGACACCGATGACGACGAGCGCATCTCCCGCGAGGAAGTCGCCGCCATGATG
>JBBQOT010000804.1:0-1684 GCA_038331165.1 Acetobacterales bacterium | reverse complement strand
GCCCGCCCGGCAGGCGGTCGCGGTCGCCGCCCGGCTCGATGGCCACGCTTGTGCCGCCCATGCTGCGCTGCCACGACGCCGCGCCGCCGGGGACGGCGGGCAGGGCGAAAGCGCAAAAGGCTGGGTGATACCAGATGATGTCGGCATCGCCGGCGGATGGTGTGGCGCCGGCGGCACGCGCGCGCAATTCGGGAAGGATGGTCATGCTCCAGCAGGCTCTGTGAGCGGGAATCGAGGGATGCCGGATTGCAGGAAATTCTGGTTCCCACCCGGCTGGATGGTGGCGATAGGCGCAAACGGCCGCGGGATCAAGGCGGCATCATCCAATGCGGCGAAATGCCAGCAACGGCAGCGCTGCGCCGATGGTCAATACTGCCCCCGCCGCCAGCACCCAGAGCGTGGCATCCGCACCGACCCGGTCGAGCAGCACGGCGCCGAGCGACGGCGAGGCGGCCTGTGCCAGCAGGGTGGGCATGGCGAGCCTGCCCATCAGCGTGGGGTAGCCGTCGCGGCCGAACATGGCCAGCGGCAGGGTGCCGCGCGCGATCGAGCGAATGCCGGAGCCGGTGCCGTAGAGGATCAGGCCAAGCGCCGCCAGCGACGGGTCACCGAACATCAGCCCAAGCCCGGCGGCGGCCAGCACGTTGGATGCCAGCATGGTCCAGACCGGGTGGAAGCGCTTGCCGATCACCGCCTCGATCACGCGGGCGCCGACCTGGGCGGGGCCGATCAGCGCCCCCAGCATGACCGCGACCGCCAATTCCATCCCGCGCGCCTGCAACAGCGTCAGCATGTGCACCGAAACCACCGTCATCAGCACCGAAGCGGCGGTAAGGTTGAAGGCCAGCAGCCAGAATCCGGCGCGCAAGCGGGGCGACAGCACCACCCCTCCCCCCTTGGGCACACCAGGCGGCGGCGGCGGGGCGGCCACCTCCCGCGGCAGGCCGAACACATACAGCGGCAGCACCACGCACAGCGCGATGGCGGCATAGGCGGCACAGGCGCCGCGCCAGCCGAGATGCTCCACCATCACGGCCGAGAGCGGCCAGCACACGGTGCTGGCAAAGCCACCGTACAGCGTGGTCATGGTGATGGCGCTGCGTGCCTGTTCGCCGTAGATGCGCCCCAGCGTGGCAAAGGCGGGGTCGTACAGCCCGGCCCCCATGGCCATGCCCAGCACGCACCAGCCGCCGACATAGACCGCGATGTTCGGAGCGACAGCCATCACCGCGAGACCGACGGCGAGCAGCACCGCGCTGCCGGCCAGCACCGGGCGGCCACCAAACCGTTCGATCAGCCGGCCGACCAGCGGCGAGACGGCGCCGGAAACCAGGAAGCCAATCGACAACCCGCCCACGATCCACGGCAGGCCCCAGCCGGTGGCGATGTCGATCGGCCGCGCCAGCACGGCGATCAAATAATAGCTCATGCCCCAGGCAAGGATCTGAGCGCAGCCAAGTGTGCCGACAACCAGCCAGCGCGGCCGCGTCATGGAATGGAGATAACCGTCATGAAATGAGAATAGACCGTCAGATAGTGGCCGCAACCCTCGGCATTGAGCGGCCTTCTCCGGGCAGCGACCGCGCCCGATAAAAGGATCAAGATTTGTTGAGTAAGGCCAGTGCTTTGCCCTGGACCCACCAAGTCCCGAGCGCGCCTTCGCGCGACGGGCCAAGCCCCTGGA
>JBBQOT010000803.1:0-1695 GCA_038331165.1 Acetobacterales bacterium | reverse complement strand
CTGGTCGCCCGCGTGATGCACCCCTTCGTCGGCGCCAGCCTGCCGGCCGCCACCCTGCTGCACCTGTGCCGCGAATCCTATGCCGGGTTCGGCCACCCCGCCGTGGTGCCGATGGTCCAGCTGGAGACGCATCTGTGGGCGCAGGAGCTGTTCCACGGCCCGACGCTCGCCTTCAAGGACATGGCGATGCAGCTGCTCGGCCGGCTGTTCGACCACGTGCTGGCCGAACGCGGCGCGCGGGTGACCATCGTGGCTGCCACCTCCGGCGACACCGGCTCGGCGGCGATCGAAGCGTGCGCGGGGCGCGAGCGGATCGATATCGTCGTCCTGCATCCGGAGGGGCGCACCAGCGCGGTGCAGCGCCGGCAGATGACCACCGTGCTGGCGCCGAATGTCGCCAATATCGCGGTCGCCGGCAGCTTCGACGACTGCCAGGACCTGGTGAAGGCGATGTTCGCCGACCAGCCGTTCCGCCAGGAGGTGCATCTCTCGGCGGTGAACTCCATCAACTGGGCGCGGGTGGCCGCACAGATCCCCTATTATGTCGCCGCCGCCCTGGCCATGGGCGCGCCCGACCGCGAGGTGGCCTTCGCGGTGCCAACCGGCAATTTCGGCAACGTGTTGGCCGCCTGGGCGGCACGGCGCATGGGGCTGCCGGTGGCGCGCCTGGTCATCGGCGCCAACCGCAACGATATCCTGCCGCGTTTCCTGGCATCGAACGACATGTCGGTGCACGGCGTGGCGCCGTCGTTGTCGCCCAGCATGGACATCCAGGTCAGCTCCAACTTCGAGCGCCTGTTGTTCGAGCTGCTGGACCGCAACGGTGCGGCGACCGCGGCCACCATGGCGGGTTTCCGCGCCAGCGGCCGGATGGACGTTCCGGACGCATCCTGGCGCCGCGCCACCGCGCTGTTCCACGGCTTCACGCTCGACGACGCCGGCACGCTGGACGAAATCCGCCGGCTGCACCAGAAAGCCGGCTACCTCGCCGATCCGCACACCGCCATTGGCATTGCCGCCGCGCGGGCCCACATGCCCGGCAATGGCATTCCCATGGTGGCGATGGCCACCGCCCATCCGGCCAAATTCCCCGACGCCATGGAGCAGGCAACCGGCCAGCGCCCCGCCCTGCCGCCGGCACTGGCCGACCTGTATGACCGCCCCGAACGCTACACCCGCCTGCCCGCCGACCTCGCCGCTATCGAGGCCGCCGTGCGCGCCACCGTGCTGAGGAACGCCGCATGACCGATTTCAATTCCCCCGGCCCCAACAACCCGGGTGACGCCATCCGCGTCACCCGCCTGCCCTCTGGCCTGACGGTGGTCACCGAACGGATGGACCGGGTGGAAACCGTCTCGCTCGGCGCCTATGTCGCCGCCGGCACGCGCCATGAAACCGCCGACGAGAACGGCGCCAGCCACTTCCTCGAACACATGGCATTCAAGGGTACCGAACGGCGCACCGCCGCGGGCATCGCCGAGGAGATCGAGGCGGTGGGCGGCCACATCAACGCCTACACTGCGCGCGAACAGACCGCCTATTACGTGAAGGTGTTGAAGGAAGACATGGCGCTGGGTGCGGACCTGATCGGCGACATCCTCACCCACTCCACCTTCGACCCCGACGAGCTGGAGCGCGAGCGCGGCGTGATCCTGCAGGAGATCGGCCAGGCCAACGACACGCCCGACGACATCG
>JBBQOT010000802.1:0-1705 GCA_038331165.1 Acetobacterales bacterium | reverse complement strand
CGGCGTGATCCAGTTCGCGGCCGAGGGTGTCGATGGTGGAGTCGCCGATCAGAACGGCGTAGGCGCCCGCGGCTGCGGTGACACCGATACGTGTGGCTGACATCTAGGATTTGTAGAATAACACCAAGCCTTCAGCCTTCAGCCCCAAGCCTGATACGATCCCTGCGTGGTTCGTCGTAGTGATTTTCTTGTGATCGGCAGCGGCATCGCCGGATTGCGCGCGACCGCTGATCTGGCGCGGGCTGGCGACGTTGTCATTCTCACCAAGGCCGATCCCACCGAGAGCAATACCGGTTACGCGCAGGGCGGCATCGCCGCGGCGTTGGGACCTGGTGATTCACCCGATCTGCATGCCGCCGACACGATCGCGGCTGGCGATGGGCTGTGCGTGGCGCCGGCCGTTCGCGTCCTGGTGGAAGATGGGGTTCGCTACACCCGTGAGCTGGTGGCGGCTGGTGCGCGATTCGATCGTGAGGCCTCCGGTGAACTGGCGTTTGGCCGCGAAGGCGCACACGGATTGCGCCGGGTGATGCATGCGGCCGACGCCACCGGTCGTGAAATTGGCCGCGCCCTCTGGAGCCAGGTGGCGGAGCAGTCGCGGGTCCGCGTTGAACGCCATGCGCGCGCGACCCGGCTGCTGGTGCGAGGCGGTCGCTGCGTCGGTGCCGCCTACGAGGATGACCACGGCACGCACACAGTCGAAGCTTCCGCGGTGCTGCTCGCCACCGGCGGTGCCGGCCACGTGTTCCGCGAGACCACCAACCCGTCGATTGCCACGGGTGACGGCGTCACCCTCGCGTGGCATGGCGGCGCCCGCGTCGCGGACCTCGAGTTCGTGCAGTTCCACCCGACGGCCCTCAGCGCACCAGGCGCACCGCGGTTCCTGTTGTCTGAAGCGATGCGCGGCGAAGGGGCCGTGCTCTTGAATGCGGCCGGCGAACGCTTCATGACGCGCTATGAAGCGGCGGGCGAACTGGCATCGCGCGACCTCGTCTCGCGGGCCATCGTGCAGGAACAACAGCGCACCGGCCAGCCGGTCTACCTGTCGATGCAGCACCTCGACCCGGCCTGGGTGCGCGGGCGGTTTCCGACCATTGCCGCGGCCTGTTGCGAGGCCGGATTCGATCTCGCGACCGATCGCGTCCCGGTCGGTCCGGCCGCGCACTACGTGATGGGCGGCGTCGAGACCGACCTCTGGGGCCGCACCACCGTTCCCGGCCTGCTGGCCGCGGGCGAGGTGGCGTGCACGGGTGTTCACGGCGCCAACCGCCTGGCCAGTAACTCCCTGCTCGAAGGGCTCGTGTTCGGCGCCCGCGCGGCCCAGGCCATGCTGTTGCCGCCCGAGCCGGGCCGGCTCGCCGAGGCTCCTCGGGAAGTGTCAGAGGGCCAGGGTGCCACAGTGCCAGGGAAGGCCCCCGCAGAGGCGGACGTTCGTGACCTGATGTGGACCGCCGTCGGACTGGTGCGCCAGCGCGCCACGCTGGAGGCGGCGATTGAAAAGTTGGACGGGTGGTCCGCCGCGATCAGCCCTGGCGTCGACGGGGGAGGGCTGTCGGCGGCCGACTGGCGGCTGGCCTCGATTGTCACGGTCGGCCGACTGATGGCCCGAGCCGCGCTGCGGCGGGAGGAAACCCGCGGTGGGCACGCCCGGACCGACTTCCCGGCGCGAGATGACGTAAACTTTAAGGTTCATATCGGCGAAAGA
>JBBQOT010000801.1:0-1707 GCA_038331165.1 Acetobacterales bacterium | reverse complement strand
CGCGCATTGCGCCGTCGGTGACCAGGCCGACGATGCCGCGATAGATCATGCGCGCGGCCAGGATGTCGCCGACAGCACCGCCGCCGATGTCGCCGCCGGCGTCGATCACGATGACACTGCCGGGTTCCGATTCCTCGATGGCGCGGCGGGTCGGGTTTTCCTGGGCGGCGAGGTTGGCCATTTTCTCCAGGTCCTCGCGCAACGGCGCATAGCGCAGCGTCACCGCCGGGCCGACGAAGCGCGACTTGTTCATATTCAGCGGCCGGATGTCGCGCGGGGAGCGGCTGCGCAGGCCGGCGACCTTGATCAGCTGCGATGTGAGGGTGGCCGTGCTGACATGGCGCAGCTTGGCCAGCGTCTCGGGTGCCAGGTCCGTCATGAATGTTTCCTCGTGATTGTCTTGCCCAAGTCTAGCAGCCTGGGCGCCGATGGTGCCAACATGGGGCGAATCCATGGGAGGACCATCGTTATGGCTGCCGATCCGAACCGCGTGATTGTGACCGGGGAGAATCCGTTCATCCGCCTCAGCGAGACCGATGGGGGGGATTTGACGACGAGTGCCAGCTTCTGGCGCATCATCTTCTCGCCCGGTGGGCCCGGGCACGTGCTGTATCTCAAGAGCGAACTGACCGACGGCGCCTGGCGCATCTACACCGACAACATCGCCATGGCGCGCTGGCTGCAAACCAGCGTGCAGGGAATGCTGAACGCCGAGTTGAAGGATTTGTCGATCCCGGTGTTCGACGCGCAGTTTTCCCGCACCGGCGATTACCGCGATGCCTGGACCGAGAGCCTGAGCAGCTACGACGAGGAGATCGCCCTGACCTGGTACAACCCGGGCGATCCGCTGCTGCTGCATAACGCGCCGAACGAGGAGCCGGGGCGCTATCTGGGCCTGTGCACCGTGCTGGTGCCATGCGCGGGCGCGCAGCTGGTGGTGAACGGGGTGCATGCGAAGGGGCAGGCGTGGCCGCGGGAGCGGGCGGGGCGGGCGTTCAGCACCTGTGCGCTGGCGTTTTCGGAAAGCTGGACCGAAGCGCGCTGACGCGGGCTGCCATACGCCCCAGCGCCCTGCACGTGCAGGGCGCTGGGCGACGGTGATCGGCTACGCCTTAGGTTGCGCCTCTTCGGTGGCCCAGCCATGCCTTCGGCGATATCGCCGTGGCGTGCCCCCCTCAAGCGGCGAGTGTTGTTGCCATGCAGGCATGCGTTTACGACCGCTACGGCGGACCCGACGTCGTTAGGATCGAAGAAGTGCCGACCCCGGTGGCCGGGCCGGGCGAAATCCTCATCAGGATTGTCGCCACCACCGTCACCGCCGGCGACTGGCGGATGCGCTCGCTCGATGTGCCGCGCGGATTGGGGGTTGTAGCACGGCTGGCGATCGGCCTGACCGGGCCGCGCCAGCCGATCCTGGGTTCCGAACTGGCAGGCGTGGTCGCGGCGATTGGTCCTGGCGTGACCCGTTTTCGTCCGGGCGAGGCGGTGTTGGCGTTTCCCGGGGTCAAGATGGGGTGTCACGCCCAGGTCCGCGTTCTCGCCGAGGACGGCCTGGTGGTTGCCAAGCCGGCCAGCCTGTCGTTCGAAGAGGCCGCCAGCCTGCCCTTCGGCGGGTCGACCGCGCTGCACTTCCTGCGCAAGGCCGGCATCCGGCGTGGCGACACTGTGTTGGTTGTCGGCGCGTCTGGCAGCGTGGGCAGCGCCCTG
>JBBQOT010000800.1:0-1708 GCA_038331165.1 Acetobacterales bacterium | reverse complement strand
TGATCGAGGAATTCGGCGTCACCACCGACAAGACGCTGGCCTCCATCGACAAGCGCATCGACGACGAGGTCGCGGCCTCCGTCGAGTTCGCCCGCGCCTCCCCGGAGCCCGACCCGCGCACGGTGTTCCGCCACACCTACGCCGACCCGATCAACCCGCCCGAAGCGCTGGCGCCGGCGAGGGCGCGCAAAACCGTCGAGACCGGCTGGCTGGATGCGGTGCGCGACGGCATCGCCGAGGAGATGCGGGCGAACGACAACATCATCTACTACGGCGAGGGCACCGGCGAGCGCGGCGGCACCTTCGGCCACACCAAGGGGCTGTACCAGGAATTCGGCGCGCATCGCATGGTCGACACACCGATCTGCGAACTCGGCTTCACCGGCGCATCGCTCGGCGCTTCGGCCACCGGCGTCCGCTGCATCGCCGACCTGATGTTCGCAGACTTCCTGTTCGAGGCCGCCGGCCAGATCGCGATGCAGGCCGCCAAGCTGCGCTACATGTCCAACGGCCAGATGAACGCGCCGATGGTGATCCGCGTCGGCGCCGGCACGGTGCGTTCAACCGGGCCGCACCACAGCGGCACCTACCACTCCATCTGGTCGCATATCCCCGGCCTGCTGGTTGCCATGCCCGCGACGCCGGCGGACGCCAAGGGCCTGATGAAAACAGCACTGCGCGCCGGCGACCCGGTGATCATGCTGGAGACGAAGGCCCTGTTCAGCAGCCGCGGCCCGGTGCCGGAGGGCGACGATCACTACGTGCCGTTCGGCGTCGCCCGCATCGCCCGCCAGGGTCGCGACATCACCATTGCAGCCGCCGGCCAGATGGTGAACCGCGCCATGGAGGCCGCCGCGGCGCTCGCCGCCGAGGGCATCGAGGTAGAGGTGATCGACCTGCGCACCATCCAGCCGCTCGACGTGGATACGGTGGCCGACAGCGTGCGCAAAACCCACCGGCTGCTGGTGGTGGACGAGGGCTGGCCGATGATGGGCCTCGGCGCGGAATTGGGCCAGGCGATGAACGAGATCTGCTGGGACCAGCTCGACGCCCCCGTGGGCCGGCTGCACACCGCGCCGGTGACCCATCCGTTCGGCCCGGCGCTGGAGCGCGCCATGCTGGTCAATGCCGACCTCGTCGCCCTGCGCGTGAAGGAAGTGATCGGCGGCAAGGCGACACCCCCGTGGCGTTGGAAGGGTCGCATCGACGGCATCCAGGCCGAGGTCACACCCGTCGCCCTGCCCTCCTCCCCCAAGCCCGCCGCCGTAGCCGCCGAGGCCAAATTCGACGGCGAGCCGATCAAGATGCCGTTCGGCGACCTCACGGTGGATTCCGGAAAACTCGTGCGCTGGGTGGTTGCCATTGGCGCGACGGTGAAAAAGGGCGACACCGTCGCCGAGATCGAAACCGACAAGGCCGTGGTGGAAATCGAATCCCCCGCCGACGGCATCCTCACCCAGTTCGTCACCGAAACCGGCACCATCGTGAAGATGGGCGGCACAATCGGAGCCGTGAAATGAAGATCCTCTACCTCAACTACCCGCTCCCGTCCGACGGGCTGGAACAGGCCACTTTCGGCGACGCCGCGACGCTGGCGATGTACCCCATCGGCGGCCAGCCCACGGCTTCGGAAATGGCCGAGGCCGACGGCATCATCACGGGCTCGGCCAACCACGATGTTGGCGCGGTCGGGCAGTATCCGAACTGC
>JBBQOT010000799.1:0-1715 GCA_038331165.1 Acetobacterales bacterium | reverse complement strand
CGGCGATTCCGCACGCACCGCGGCCACACAGTTGCGCGCATCCTCCACCGTGCGGATATCGGCGAACAGCACCGACTGGAACCCGCTGCCGATGGCGCGCAACGCTTGGTGGGTATGCTCGCCCTGTTCGATCTTGATCATGCCCGCCACCCCGGCCAGCTCGAACGCGCGGCCCAGATTGTCCAGGTCGTGCATGGTGAACGGCGCGTATTCCGCGGTGAATTCGATGTAGTCGTACTCTCCCGTCGCGCCCACAAGCTCCACCAGCGTCGGCCACACCGACAGGATATGGGTACCCAGCGTCGGCTGGCCGGCCTTGAGTTTCTGGCGGAGCTGATTGGCGCGCATCGTCGTTTCCCCTCTGGTTGGCAGCAACGCTATCAGCGGTCTGCCGCGCTGGCCACCTCTCGCGCCCGCACCGCCGCATCGCGTGCCATGCGCGCGCACAGCCCGGTATACGCCGCCGGCTCCAGCAGCCGCGCAATCGCCGCGCGGTCCAGATGCGCCGTCACCCGCGGATCGGCCGCCAGCAAATCGGCAAACGTCGCGCCCTTCACAAAGGCGTCCTGTGCGGCATCATACACCGCGTCATGCGCATGCTGCCGCCTGATCGTCCGGCCCAGGTCCAACATCACCGCCTCGGCCATGATCAGCCCGCCGCCCAGGTCCAGATTCGCCCGCATCCGCGCCGGATGCAGCGTCAGCCCGCGGCACACCTCGCCCAGCCGCGCCAGCATGTCCCCGGTCGCGATGCAGGCCCGCTGCTCCGCCGCCCCCATCATCAGCGTGCTGGTCCTGTCCGCCTCGTGCTCCGTCATCATCGCCTCCAGCGCCAGCGGCACCTGCGCGCGCACCTCGGCCCCGGCCGCGATGATGTCCTGGCACAGCTTCGGGTTGCGCTTCTGCGGCATCGTCGAGCTTCCCACCGTCCCCGGCGGCACCGGCTCCTCAACTTCGGAGAACTCGGTCTTCATCAGCGTATAGATCTCCCGCCCGATTTTTCCCCCAGTCGCCGCCAGCAGCCCCAGCAGGCACACATTCTCCGCCAGATGATCGCCAATCGAGCGCGCCGGCACCGCCATGTCCCCCATCCCCAGATGCCGCGCAACGCCCGCCTGCACCGCCGGCCCCTGCTCCCCCAACGACGCATAGGTCCCCGCCGCACCCCCCAGCATCGCCACGAACAGCCGCGGCCCCGCCTGCTCCAGCCGCGCGGCATGGCGGATCAACTCGTCGATCCACACCGCCACCTTGAACCCGAACGTCGCCGGCACCGCATGCTGCCCATGCGTGCGCCCGGCAATCGGCATCTCCGCCCCGCGCTCCGCCAGATCCGCCATCGCCGCCAGCACCGCGCCGATCTGGCGCCGGAAAATCCCATGCGCCTGCCGCAACACCAGCAGATCGCCCGTTTGCGTGATATTCTGCGTCGTCGCCCCCCAGTGCACCCACCCGCCATGCGCCTCGCCGACGATCCGGCCGAGCTCCCACACCAGCGGAACCAGCGTATGTCCGGTCCGCACAAGTCCTTCGTCGATCCGCGCCCGGTCCATCAGCGAAAGCTTCGCCTTGGGCACGATCGCCGCCGCCGCCGCCACCGGAATGATCCCCAGCTCCGCCTGGGCCACCGCCAGCGCCGCCTCGACATCCAGCCAGGCCTGCCAGCGGTTCTCCAGCGTATACAGCGCCCGCAGCCCCGGGTCGGCCACGCGCGA
>JBBQOT010000798.1:0-1719 GCA_038331165.1 Acetobacterales bacterium | reverse complement strand
GGCCACGACACCGCCGAAGTTGTCCGGCGGGCCGACTTCCAGGATGTCGTTGCCGCTGATGCGCGGGCGCTGCACCGAAAACGCGGCAATGCCCGCCACCAGTTGTTTGTTCTCGGCCGCGTCCTGGCCGATCTGGCGCAGCGTGTTGCCGGCCACGGTGGCGGATTCGGTGCGGAAAATGCCAATGCCCAGCGTCATGCCAGTATTGGCGGCATTGGCGCGCAGTCCGATGCCGCGCAACTGGTTGTTTTCAATCGACAGCGAGCTGGTACGGGCGGAATCAACCATCACGATGCCGTTGCCGCATTGCTGGATGAGGTTGAGCTTGACGATCAGCGCTTGCACCGGCGCCTTGACGAGGATGCCGGCGTCTGGAAAGCCGTTGACCTGGTTGGCCAGCACCTGGCACTGGTTGCTGCCGCTTTTGTCCAGGCCGGTGACGAGTTCGATGCCCGCGCCGACGGGCAGGCGGTCGCCGTCGGCCGTGGCCTGGAGCTTGTTGCCTTCGATCCAGGCGCCATCGACCGCGCAGCGAATGCCCGCGCCATGCAGGTTCAGGTTGTTGCCGGTGAAGCGCACGCTGGCGCCGGGCAGGGCAAAGCCTTCGGCGGCCAGGCCGACTTCATGGCTGCCGATCACCTGGTTGCCGGCCATGCGGGTTTCATAGGCATGGCCGACAGCGCCCGCCAGCCGCACCGCGCTGTCCCGGCACCAGAACACGTTGTCGTCGATGCGCAGCACCGCCGACAGCAGCATCTGCGGCGCTTCCTCCTGGCGCGGCGCCAGCGCGCGCACGCCGTTGGGCGCGATGAACAGGTTGTCGGCAATCGTCGCGCCCGCCACCACGCCGCTGAGCGAGATCGCCGCGCCCTGCGCATCAACATTGCCCAGCACCGCCACGGCCAACCGGCGCAGCGCCAGCCCGAGCACGGTGCGAACGCTGATGGCCGACTCGCGCCCGAGCGACAGGATGGCCAGATCGTCGATGGCAATGGCCAGGCTGCGCTCGATGATGAAGGCCGCGCCGGGCGAGGCGATCATCGTCGCCGGACCCTGACCGGTGATGCGCAGCGACCGGGCGCCGCGCACACGCACCGGCTCGCGCAGCACGTATTGGCCGGCGCGCAGGCAGACCGTGCCGCCGCTGCCTTGCACCTTGTCCACGGCGTCCTGGATCGTGAGCTGTCCGCTGGCATGCGACTCGGGCGTGACGCATTGCGTGCAGCCGCAGGCTTCGCCTGCCGCGCCCTGGGGCGGCCAGGGATTGCGGCAGTCGCTGACCGTGCCGCCGGCCACGTCCCAGAACCCCAGCCGCGCGTAATGGTGGTGGATGCCGCGCGGCGGCGCGCGGTCCAGTTTTTCAACCGACGCATCCGAAGTGCGCGCGGCGAATTCCCAGTGGTCGCCGGCTCTGAAGCCCTTGGCGCCGGTGGTGCCAAAACTGACCGTGATGCCGTTTTCCAGCAGCAGGCTGACGCCGGCTGCCGGCACCTTGATCAGGCCGGTCGCGCCTGCCGCGTCCAGGTCCTGCACCTGCACCGGCGTGCCACTGGCATCGGTGCGATAGATGCGGCCTTTCTGGTCCCAGCGGCGCACGCGCAGGTTCTTCGCCCGGGGCCATTTGCTGTCGGGAAAGCTGGTGGGCAGCATGGTGGCTGGCAGCGCGGACGTAAAGCTGATGCGGCGGGTGGCTTCCTCGACCGTAACCTGGCGCATTTC
>JBBQOT010000797.1:0-1723 GCA_038331165.1 Acetobacterales bacterium | reverse complement strand
GCCGGATCATGCCCCGCCATCGCCTGCAGCAGGATCGCGCAATCCTCCACCGTCCAGGCCATCGGCCCCGTGTGATCCATGCTGTAGGTCAGCGGCAGCACCCCAGCGCGCGAGCACAGCCCATAGGTCGGCTTGATCCCCGCGATGCCGCAAAACGCCGCCGGCCCGCGGATCGACCCGCCGGTGTCGCTGCCGGTGCCGCCCAGGATCAACCCGGCGGCCACCGCCGCCCCGGTTCCCGACGACGACCCCGAGGTGAAATGCTCAGTGTTCCACGGGTTGCGCGCCGGCGGCCACGGCAGGTCGAAACTGGGCCCGCCCATCGCGAACTCATGCGTCGCCAGCTTGCCCAGCATCACCGTGCCGGCCTCGGCCCATTTGCGCACCACCATCGCATCCGCCGCCGGCACGTTGTGCTCCAACAGCCGCGAATGCCCGGTCGTGCGAATGCCGGCAGTGCCGTAGATGTCCTTGTGCGCGATCGGAATACCGTCCAGCACCCCGCGCGCGCTGCCGGCCATGAAGCGCGCCTCGGCTGCCTTGGCATCGGCCAGCGCCCGCTCCTCGGTCACCAGCAGGAAACTATGCAACTGCCCGTCCAGGCGGCCGATCCGTTCCAGCAGATACTTCGTCAGCTCAACCGGCGAGACCTGCTTGGCCGCCAGGGCCGCGGCCGCCGAGGCAATCGTGGGAAACGGCGTCATGTCACACCCCCTCCGCGTTCAGCGGCCGGAACAGATGCGCCGGCTCCGCCTCCCGCCCCCGCGCCGGGTTGCGCAACCGCGCGGCAAAGCGCGCGTAATACGGCCAGGCGCTATAAAGATCGGCGACGTTCTCGGGCGTCAACGGCAGCCCGGTGCGCTTCACAAGCGCCTCGAATTCGGCCTGGGTCAGTGGCTCCGACATGTGTCCCTCGCGTGTAGGCTGCACAGCACAAAACTGGGCAGCATTCGCGCGATGAAGTCAATTCGTCTTTGGCGGCGGTGCTACATACCCGGCGGCAAAATCGGGGTCCACGGCGCGCCGCACATAATCCTCGGCGGTCGGCCCATAAAGCGCCCACAACCGTGCCAACTCCTCCAGCGGCCGCTCATGCGCATCCACCCGCAAATCAACAAACGGAAACGGCTGGCGATCCACCACCAGCAACGACGCCGAAACCACCGCCGCCGTCTCTCCGCCCGCGTCCTCACCCGCCTGGATCGCCCGCATCAGCCGTTCAGCCAACGCCTGCCCGATCCCCGTTTCGAACGCCGCAACCATCGCCGGCGCAACCGCCGCATTGCGCAGGATATTACCCGCGCCCACACAATCCTTGCCATGCGCCACCGAAATCGCCGGCCGCACATGCGCCCCGTCGTAATGCGCGGTCCCCCCCGCCGCGTCGATCACCGCCACCTGCCGCCAGGCGCGATGCGGCGTCGCGGCCACAATGGCATCCACCGTCTGCTGCGCCGTGAACCCCCGCTCCAGCAACTCCAGCCCCAACGGCCCCAACCGCGGATCGGTGCGATGCTGCGTCAGCACAGCGCCGACGCCGGCCCGCGCAAACGGCACCCGCGCCCCCACCCCCACCGCCGAGGTGGTCACCACAGCCCCGAACTGCCCAGTGCGGGCACAACGGCCAATCAGCGAAAAGGTCATGGCGTGCTCTCCTTTGCAGGCAAAAGGCCGGGGCTTCGCCCCTGACCCCACCAGGGGTCCGAGACCCCTGGACCCTCAT
>JBBQOT010000796.1:0-1727 GCA_038331165.1 Acetobacterales bacterium | reverse complement strand
CGGGTGGAGAATACCGGCTTCAAGGCCGGCAATGTGATGGATTTTCTCGACCATCACGCTGATGGCATCGACCTGGTGCTGATGATGGATGCGGATTCAGCGATGACGGCGCCGGCGGTGCTGCGGCTGGTGCGCATCATGCAGGCCGATCCGCGGATGGGCATTGTGCAGAATCTGACGGTGGGCAAGCCGGCGGCGGCGGCGTTCCCGCGGCTGTTCCAGTTCGGCATGCGTGCCGGGATGCGCGTGTGGGCGACCGGGCAGGCGCTGTGGCAGGGCGATGAGGGGCCGTATTGGGGGCACAACGCGATCTTGCGGGCCAGTGCGTTTCGCGACCACTGCAAGCTGGAAAAATTGCCCGACGGCAGCACGATCCTGTCTCACGACCAGGTGGAGGCGGCCCGAATGCGCGCCGCCGGTTGGCGGGTTTGCGTGTGGGCAGGCGAGGACGGCTCGCAGGAGGCCAATCCGCCCGCGCTGCCGGAATTCCTGCATCGGGATTCCCGGTGGCTGGCCGGCAACTTGCAATATTGGCACCTGCTGCGCCTGCCTGGCTTTCGCTGGATGGGGCGCTGGCAATTGGTGCAGGCGATCATGATGTTCCTCGGCGCGCCGCTGTATGTGGCGGTGTTGCTGCTGGCCGCTTTTCTCGCCGCAACTGGCGAGGCCGACGCGGTGCCGCGCGGCGCGCTGGCGGCCATGGCGGCGGCGTGGATTTTCGCGCTCTATTGTCCCAAGCTGTTGGGGTATCTAGAGATTCTGCTGTTTCCCGCGCGCCGTGCCCGCTATGGCGGGGGCTGGCGCTTCGGCCTTGGGGCGGCGTTGGAATTCGTCTTCATGCTGCTGATGGATGCCGTCGCCCAGGTGCACAAGACCCTGGCCATCCTGCGTCTTGCGCTTGGTCGCAAGGCCGGGTGGCTGCCGCAAAACCGTAGCGATCGCGGGGTGGGCTGGGGCGAGGCAAGCCGCATGTTCTGGCCGCACACGCTGGTGGGGTTGGTGGTGTTTGCCGCCTTTGCCAGCGCGGGGTGGGGGACTGTGCTGTGGGCGTTGCCGTTCGCCGGCGGGTTGTTGTTGGCCATACCCTTTTGCGTTGTCACCGCCGATCCCGGTGTGTCGGGATGGCTGCGGCGCCATGGCGTGGCGGCGGTGCCGGAGGAACGCATACCGGGCGGGCTGGTGGGTGATTGGTGAGGGAAGGCAAGGCGAGGGCTTCGCCCTGGACCTCATATTATTCGGAGGAACGGCCGTCGGCCCTTAGAAAGCCATTTACTATCATATATTTAAGGTCCAGGGGCTTGGCCCCTGGTGGGTCCATGGCAACGCCCTGGCCTTCCCTGGTTTAGCCTTACCGCGCTAGCGATCAGATCATATCCAGGTCGCCCGCCTTGGCGGTGCGAAGGCGGCATCGACTGTGGCGAGGTCCTGGGCGGTCAGCACGATATCGACCGCGGCGGCGTTGGCGCGGACATGGGCGGGGTCGCTGGCTTTGGGGATGCTGATGATGTGGGGGTGGCGCAGGCCCCAGGCGATGGCGATCTGTGCTGGGGTGGCGTTGTGGCGTGCGGCCTGTGCTGCCTGGGGGGGGTGGCGCAGGAGCCGGCCGCCGGGCCCGACGCGCATGGCGTCAAGGAGGCCCGCCGCTATGGCACGGCGAACCGTCTTCTCGGAACAACGGTCGAGCGCTGCGACATCCTTCACGGTCAAGAGCCCATCGCTCGCATTAG
>JBBQOT010000795.1:0-1729 GCA_038331165.1 Acetobacterales bacterium | reverse complement strand
TTTAAATTATTTGTTTTTCAAGTGCCGGCCGTCATTGGGGGGTCGGTCGCCTCACCCCCCCCCTTCCTGATCTTCGGCCCATGGAGCAAAGCCCTGGCCTTGTCCGACGTGGGGTCGTTCCCGATCAGGCTTTCGCCACCCCCCAGAACACCGGCACCACGCCTTTCTGCGGTGCGGTGATGGTGCTGCGCCAGGCGGCAGGCGGAAAATATTGGCCCATCGGGATGAACGGCACATGGCGGAAGGCCTGCGCCTGGATCTCGGCGTCCAGGCGTTTCTGCTCGGCCGGATCGGCGCTGTCGATCCAGCGGTCGCGCAACGCCTCGATCACCGGGTCGGATGGCCAGCCGAAGAACCCTGCCTGGCCGTTGCCGCGCATCGTGCTGGCGAAGATCGGGTCGCGGTACTCGGCCGCCGGCAGGCCATGCGGGAACAGCGACCAGCCGCCGCGGTCCAACGGTTCGCGGCTGGCGCGGCGTTGCACCACGGTGCCCCAGTCGGTGACCACATCCTCCACGTTCAACCCCACCCGGCGGAAGGCGGCCAGCACCACATGGGAGGCGGCATCGTAGAAGGTCTGGTCGGACGGGTGCAGCAGCACGATGCGCTGGCCGCTATAGCCTGCGTCCTTCAGCATCGCGCGGATCTCGGCATCGCTGCGCCGCGCCCGCACCGCCGCCATGCCGGCCTCGGTCTCGCTCGGCGTGCCCGGCAGGAAATAGCCGACCGGGGCGCGGTACAATTCCGTCGCGTCGCCCATCATCGCCGTCATCACCTCCACCTGGTCAACGCAGGCCAGCATGGCGCGGCGGATCGCGGCATTGTCGGTCGGCGCGTTCAGGTGGTTGAAGCGGAGTGCCGCAAAGGTGCCATAAATGTCGGTCGGCGCCACCACCACACCGGGCGCGCGGCGCAGCCGGCCCAGCAGGTCGGGCAGCGGCTGCTCGATCCAGTCGACCTCGCCGGTGATCAGCGCGCTGACGGCAGTGCCGGCATCGGCGATAACCCGCCATTCCACCCGGTCGACCAGCACCCGGTAGCCGCCGGCGCAATAGTCCACCGCCTCGTCGCGCGGCACATAGCGGTCGTTGCGGGCATAGACGGCGCGGCTGCCGGTGACGAACTCCTCAGCCACCCAGCGGAACGGGCCGCTGCCGATTATCTCCGGCACTTGCTTGTACGGATCGGTGCGCGCCAGGCGCTCGGGCATGATGGCGCAACTCGGCTGATGGCGGCACAGCGCATAGGGCAAGGCGGAGAACGGCTTGTTCAACCGCCACACCAGGGTGCGGTCGTCGGTGGCTTCCAGCGCGTCCAACCGCGCCTCGATCGACAGGCCGATCTGGTCGCGCTTCATCCAGCGCCGGATCGAGGCGACGCAGTCGCGCGCCAGCACCGGGGTGCCGTCGTGGAAGCGAAGCCCGTCGCGCAGCTTCATTGTCCAGCGCAGACCTCCCTCCTCCACCACATGGCCCTCGACCATTTGCGGGCGGGCGTTCAGCATCTGGTCGCGGCCGTACAGCGTCTCCCACACCAGGTGGGCGTGGTTGCGGGTGGCCGCCGCCGTGGTCCAGACCGGGTCGAGGCTGGTGAGGTTCGATTGCGGCACATGCACCAGGGTGCGACTGCGCCCGCCCACGGCCGGCTGTGCCAAGGTGCCACCGGGGGCGACGACGGGGGCTGCGGCAAGGGCTGCGGCACCGGCCAGAAAACCACGACGCTGCATGCA
>JBBQOT010000794.1:0-1731 GCA_038331165.1 Acetobacterales bacterium | reverse complement strand
GGGCGTGGAACCGGGAGTGATGCCGCCGATATCGGCGTGGTGGCCGCGTGATCCCACGAAGAACAGGATCTCCTTCCCCGCCGTATCGAACACCGGCGTGATCACGGTCACGTCCGGCAGATGAGTACCGCCGTTGTATGGGTTGTTCAGCGCCACCACGTCGCCCGGCCGCAGTGTGCTACCGCGCAGCGTCAGCACTGTGCGCACGCTCTCGCCCATGGCGCCGAGATGGACCGGCACATGCGGCGCATTGGCCACCAGCCCGCCGCCGGCATCGAAGATCGCGCAGGAGAAATCCAGCCGCTCCTTGATGTTCACCGACATCGAGGTGTTCTGCAGAACCGCCCCGGTCTGTTCGGCGACGTTCATGAACAGGTTGTTGAACAGCTCCAGCAGGATCGGATCGGCGCGCTCGGTGCCCGACGCGGCGACGAATTTCCGCATGCTCGTACGCTTCAGGATCATGTGGTCGAGCGAGGTGACATCGGCCGTCCAGCCCGGCTCCACCACGGTCGTCGCATTGGCCTCGCGCACCAGCGCCGGCCCGGCGATGCGATCCCCGGCGCGCAGCGCGGTGCGCTCGTAGACCGGGGTGGCGTGCGCCGCGCCGCCGCTCCACATGCTGACGGTATCGACCGGCGCCGGCAGGCCGGTGCTGGCAGGAATGGTCGCCTCGGCCACCACCTCGCCCGGCGAGGTCGCCTCGACGGCGACGGCCTCCACCACCAGCGCGCGGCCTGGGGTGGCGAAGCCGAAGCGCGCCTTGTGCGCCGCCGTGAACGCCGCATCGACCGATACCGCATCGGCGAAATCGATGATCAGCGCTGCTTCCGTGCCGGCGTAGCGGATGTGCAGCTTCTTCGCCACATTGGCCCGCGCGGGGTCGCCACCCTGCATCGCCAGCTCGGCCGACGCTTCGTCGCCCAGCCGCGCCAGCAGCGCGGTCAGCTCCGGCATCACGTTGTCGGCCAGCGTGACCTCGACGGCCTGCTCGCGCATGACCGTCTGGTCGGCCAGGCCCATCCCGTAGGCCGACAGCACGCCGGCATAGGGATGGATGAACACCGTCTCCATGCCGAGCTCGTCGGCCACCAGGCAGGCGTGCTGGCCGCCTGCGCCGCCGAAGCATTGCAGCGCGAACCGGGTGGCGTCATGGCCCTTCTGCACCGACACCTGCTTGATGGCGTTCGCCATGTTGGCAACAGCTATGCGCAGATAGCCCTCGGCCACATCGCGCGGATCGCGCCGCACGCCGGTTTCGGCCGCAATGCGCTCGGCCAGCGCGGCGAACTTCGCCCGCACCACGTCGGCATCCAGAGGTTGGTCACCGCCCGCTCCGAAGATCGGCGGGAAATGTGCGGGCTGGATCTTGCCCACGGCCACATTGGCATCGGTCACCGCGAGCGGCCCGCCGCGACGGTAGCAGGCCGGTCCTGGATTTGCTCCGGCACTGTCCGGCCCCACCCGGAACCGCCCGGCCTCGAAATGCAGGAGCGAGCCACCGCCGGCCGCCACCGTGTTGATCGCCATCATCGGCGCGCGCATGCGCACGCCCGCCACCGCCGTCTCGAAAGCGCGCTCGAACGCGCCGTCGTACAGCGCCACGTCGGTTGAGGTGCCACCCATATCGAAACCGATGATCCGCTCGATGCCGCCCATATGCGCGGTGCGCGCCGCACCCACGATGCCGCCTGCGGGGCCCGACAGGATCGCGTCCTTGCCCTGGAACCG
>JBBQOT010000793.1:0-1734 GCA_038331165.1 Acetobacterales bacterium | reverse complement strand
GGTGTAGCGGAACTTCGTGCCTTCGAGGCGGGGGGCGACCATGCGCAGGCGGGCTTCGAGGGCGTCGGGGTCGGGGATGACGAGGCCGGTGGTGCCGCGCAGGATTTGGGCGGGGCCGACGGGGAGGTGGAACTGGCTGATGCCGACGTTGACCCACATGTTGTCCACGCCGACCTGGAGGTAGGGGTCGCGGGTGAGGCCGAGGCCCTGGACGTAGAACAGGATGGCGATGCGCTGGTCGGGCACGCGGACGTTGACGTGGCCGAGCTCGACCATGTTGCCGACATCCTGCGTGGTGCGGTCGAAGACGGGTTTTTGCGATTGCGCGTCCATTTTCTGGCTCCCCGGGTGGTTTGTTATGTGCCGGTCCAGACCGGCGGCCTTTTAGCGAGGAAGGCGTCGATGCCTTCGGCGGCGTCGTGGGCCATCATGTTGCGGGTCATCACGGCCGAGGCATAGGTGTAGGCGTCGGCGAGGGGCAGGTCTGCCTGGCGGTAGAAGGCCTCCTTGCCGATGGCGAGCGCCAACGGGCTTTTGGCGGCAATCTGGGCGGCGAGGGCGATGGTGGCGGCATCCAGCTCCGCTTCGGGGACGACGCGGTTGACGAGGCCGATTTCGGCTGCGCGGGCGGCGGCGATCATGTCGCCGGTGAGCAGCATTTCCATCGCCTGCTTGCGCGGGACGGCGCGGGAGAGGGCGACCATGGGGGTGGAGCAGAACAGGCCGATGTTCACGCCGGGGGTGGCGAAGCGGGCGGTGTCGGCGGCGATGGCGAGATCGCAGGAGGCGACGAGTTGGCAGCCGGCGGCGGTGGCGACGCCGTGGACGCGGGCGATGACGGGCTTGGGAAGGTTGACCACGCGCTGCATCATCTGCGAGCAGAGGCGGAAGGTGGCCTTGGCGCTGGCTTCCTCGGGGTTGGAGCGCATTTCGCGCAGGTCGTGGCCGGCGCAGAAGGCGGGGCCGTTGCCGGCGATGACGACGACCTTGACTGATGCGTCGCCGGCGATGGCGATGAGGGTGTCGTCGAGCGCCTGCATGAGGGACATGGAGAGAGCGTTGCGCGCCTGGGGGCGGTTGAGGCTGAGCCAGGCAACGCCATCTTCGTCGCGGCGCAAAAGGGGTGCGTCGTGCTCCCGGGTCATCGCTTGGTCCTCCACGAGCGGATGTTCCGCCTTTTCCGCGCGGGGGCCAAGCGGTTTGAGTGGCAGAGCTAGCGCTGGCGGGCTTGCCAGGCCTTCATCTGGGCGATCTCCTTTTCCTGGGCGACCAGGATCTCCTCAGCGAGCTTGCGGATCTCGGGGTCCTTGCCGTGCTGGACCAGCACCTTCGCCATATCGATCGCGCCCTGGTGGTGGGCGATCCTGCCGGCGACGAAGTCGCGGTCGGCGTCGCCGGAGAAGGGGATCGTCATGTCGCGGTGCATGCGGTCGTTTGCCACCTTGAAGGCACGCGTCGAGGGGCTGTCGGCGGTGGCGGCGGGCCTGCCGTGTTGCTGGTGGCCGGCGCCCTGGGCGTGGGCTGCGATCGGAGCGGCGAGCAGGAGGGCGGCGAAGAGCGTCGCGAAATGTTTCATCGTTTCCTCGGGAGGTTGATTCGACGGTCGTCAGATGGGGCCGTCCGCCGGCAGATGCAACCGCGACCGGCTATTCCCGCCAGGAGGGGTCGCCGCGGTCCAGCAGGCGCAACAGTGCGGGCCATTCCTTGCGGCCGTAGGTGCGGGTGGCGGCGGGG
>JBBQOT010000792.1:0-1738 GCA_038331165.1 Acetobacterales bacterium | reverse complement strand
CGCCACCTCGTCGGGGTCGGCATCGATGGCGACGTAGGGGATGCGATGGGCATCCAGCAGGTCGGCCACCGTTTGGCCGACCCGGCCGAACCCCCCGATCACCACCCGCGCGGTGCGGATGTCTTCGTCGGGCAGTTCGTCGGCCTCGCGCCGCGGTGTCAGGCGTTGGCCGATGCGCGTGCCCAGTGCCCCCAGCGCGGGGATCAGGCCCATGCCGATGGCAACCACGATCAGCGCCATGGCGCCGCTGCCGGCATCCACCAGCCCGCCGGCGATGGCCAGCCCGATCACCACCAGGCCGAACTCGCCGCCGGGTGCCAGCAGCAGCGCCGCCGGCACCGCCACGGGGGCGCCGAGGCGCATGGCCAGCACCAGCCCCGCCACCACCGCCGCCTTGACAGTGATCAGCGCGAGCGACAACCCCAGCACGGTGCCCGGCTGGGCCAGGATGCGCGCAACGTCGAGCGACATGCCGACCGCGATCAGGAACACGCCGATCAGCAGCCCCTTGAACGGGTCGATCACCGCCTCGATCTGGCGGCGGTATTCGGTCTCGGCCAGGATCAGGCCGGCGACCAGCGCGCCCAGGACCGGGGTGAGCCCGGCGGCGGCGGCCAGCAGGCTGGTGCCGAGCACCACCAGCAGGCAGGCGGCGACGAACAGGTCGGCGCTGCCGGTGCGTGCCACCGAGCGGAACAGCGGGCGCAGCAGCAGCCGCCCGGCGGCCAGGATGCCCAGCACCGCGGCGGCGGCGCGCGCGGCGGTGGCCAGCATGCCGGTCATGCCGGCATCCTCGGGCGCGCCAGCCCCGCCGAGGACGCCGACCACCAGCAGGATCGGCACCGCCGCGAGGTCCTGGAACAGCAGCACACCGAGCGCGCCGCGCCCCACCGGGGCGGCCATCTGCCGACGGTCGGCCAACACCTGCAACACCACGGCGGTGGACGACAAGGCCAGTGCAAGGCCCAGCACCACGGCAGCGGTTGGCCCCTGGCCCAGCAGCAGCAACAGGCCGGCGAGTGCGGCGGTGGACAGCAGCATCTGCAACGGGCCGAGCACGAAGACAAAGCGGCGCATCGCCATCAGCCGCGGCAGCGACATTTCCAGCCCGATCATGAACATCAGCATCACCACGCCGAGATCGGCGATCGGCGCGATTGCCTCGATGTCGGTCATGGTGAACCAGCCGACCCAGGGCCAGTCAAAGGCCAACCTTCCCGCACCGTGCGGGCCGACGGCGAGGCCCACCAGGATGAAGCCGAGCACCGGGCTCAATTTGAACCGATGGAACAGCGGGATCACCACGGCGGCCGCACCGAGCACGATCAAGGCGGGGCGGAGCAGGGCGGGGTCGAGGGGGGCTGCCATGGCGAACAGTATTCGCATTTCGGGCCGCTGGCTCTACTGCCGGGTGGGTGATCCGCGCTATCGTGACGGAGATTTCATTCACTGGGCCAGGACACCGCCGCCATGCGCATCGCCGTGCTGCACTTTTCGCACGAGACCGTCACCTTTCTGGCCAACGACACCACGCTGGCCGACTTCACCTATCCCGGCTCGCCCGCCAAGGGGGACGACGTTCTGGCGATGCAGCCGCGCGGCTATATCGGCGGCTTCGTGCAGGTGGCGCGGGAATTCGCCGATGTGGAGCTGGTCGGCATCGAGTCGCCGGGCTTTCCGGTGACCGGCACCGGCAGCGGCTGGGTGACCGAGGAGGCGTTCGAGACGTTCGTGGGCA
>JBBQOT010000791.1:0-1741 GCA_038331165.1 Acetobacterales bacterium | reverse complement strand
ACCCCGCCAGCCAGGTCTATGTCCGCAGCAAGGACCGCGCCGCCACCGCCATGGGCATCGCCGCGCGCACTATCCGCCTGCCGGCCGAAACGGCACAGGCGGCACTGCTGGCCATCGTGCGCGGGCTGAACGACGATCCCGCCGTGGACGGCATTTTGGTGCAGCTACCGCTTCCGACGCATATCGCCACCGAGGCGGTGCTCGACGCCATCGACCCGGCCAAGGATGTCGATGGCCTGACCCCCACCAACGCCGGGCTGCTCGCCGCCGGGCGTCGCGGCCTGGTGCCCTGCACGCCGCTGGGGGTGATGAAGCTTCTGGCCGCCGCCGACGTGCCGCTGGCCGGCGCGCGGGCGCTGGTGCTCGGCCGCTCGGTGCTGGTCGGCCGGCCGATGGCCGCGCTGCTGACCGGCGCGGATGCCACGGTGACGCTGGCGCATTCGCACACCCGCGACCTGGCCGCCGAATGCCGCCGCGCCGAGGTGCTGGTGGCCGCGGTCGGGCGCCCCGGCATGGTGCGCGGCGACTGGGTGGCGCGCGATGCGGTGGTGATCGATGTCGGCATCAACCGCACCGCAGCCGGCACGCTGGTGGGCGATGTGGCCTATGACGAGGTGGCGGGGCACGCCGGCGCCATCACCCCGGTGCCGGGCGGCGTTGGACCGATGACCATCGCCTGCCTGCTGGAAAACACGCTGACCGCCGCCCTCGCCCGCCGCGGCGCCTGAAATTGTCGCGACATCGTGTGCGACGCGCGCTTGGCGCGGTCGCGCGGTGCGGATACCGTTGCTCCTTCGCAAGGGGGGCAATGCAATGTGCATCGACAAGCCGGTCGGCAAGGGCGGCACCAACGCGCATGACGACGTGCTGGTGGTGCAGGTGTTGCTGAACCTCAACCGCCCCGCCGCCCTGCCGCGCATCGACGTGGACGGCGGCTACGGCGAGCAGACCGGCGGCGCCATCGCTGAATTCCAGGCGCGAGCCATGCAGCAAGCCGCCCCAGATGGGCGCGTCGATCCCGGCGGGAAAACGCTGGCCGCCCTGCGCGCCGGCATCCCTCCCGGCACGATCGATGGGCTGTTGCTGCGCGGCATCATGCCGGCGGCCGACCCGGCGCGGGTGGAACGCTACCTGCCACATTTGCTGGCCGGCATGGCCGCGCGCCACGTCGCCACGAAGCTGCGCCAGGCGCATTTCATCGCCCAGCTGGCGCATGAAAGCGGCGCCTTCCGCTATGCCGCCGAACTGGCCGATGGCAGCGCCTATGAGGGGCGGGCCGACCTGGGCAACACCCAGAAAGACGACGGTCCGCGCTTCAAGGGGCGTGGGCTGATCCAGCTGACCGGGCGGGCCAACTACGCGGCCTACGGCGCCGCGATCGGCCGCGACCTGCTGACCGATCCGTCGCCAGTGGCCAACGACCCGGCGCTGGCGGTCGACGTCGCCTGCTGGTTCTGGGAAACCCGCGGGCTGAACGCGCTGGCCGATGCCGACGACGTGGAGCGCGTCACCAAGCGCATCAATGGCGGGCTGAACGGCTTGGCCGACCGGCAGGCGTATCTGCGCCGCGCCAAGTTCTTCCTCGTGGTCCGATCCTGATGCTTGCATTCCAAGCGTCAGGTGAATCGGCCCACCAAACCACGGGGGGCATGATGCGAATCGGGCTGTCCGCTCTCGCCCTGGCAATGGCGCTGGCCCCCGGCCTGGCGGCGCAGGAAGCCGTCACGCCGATCCGCTTCGC
>JBBQOT010000790.1:0-1748 GCA_038331165.1 Acetobacterales bacterium | reverse complement strand
GGAGCGGGCATATGACGCCCTTTCGCCCACCCCACAAGGGACGCCGGGCGCAACGGCGCCATCACAACGGGGGGGGATCTCGCGATAAAGCGTGGCCGCCGTGCTGGCGGGGCCGCGGCGCGGGGCCAGCGCCAGAACCTGGATCACCCGTACCGCACGGTGCAACGGCATGGTGATGACATCGCCCACCCGCAACCGCGCATGCGGCTTGTCGGTCGGCTGACGGTTGATGCGCAAGCTGCCCTGGGCAACCAGGGCGGCGCAGTCGCTGCGGTGGCGCATGAAGCGCGCGCACCACAGCCACTTGTCCAGCCGCTGCCAGCCCGTGTCCTCCAGGTCGCTCAAGTGATGGTGCTCACGTGATGGCGCTCACCGGGGTGCGCCCCGCAGGCCGGCGAGCGCCGCGAACGGGCCGTGGGCGGCCACGGGCATGGGGGTGGGCATCTCGGCGCGCCGGCGGCGGATGACGGAAAACATCGGCGGGGCCGGTGGGCCGAACTGGCCCGCCATCAGTGCCGCGGCGGGCTGGAGGCGCAGGCCCAGGCCGCGCAGCACCGCCGGCAACAACTCCGCCCGCACCGACAGGCGCGAGCACAGGTCCGGCGGCAGCGGCGCGGGGCGCGCGCGGGCGGCCCAGCCAAGCTCGCCGCCGACCCGCTCGGCGATGTCCAGCCGCAGCAGCACCGGCCCGGCCGCCACCCAGCCCATGGCGGCGGCGAACCCGGGCGGCCAGCTGGCCGGCACCGGCAGCGCCACCAGCCCCGCCGGCGGCAGATCGGGGGCAGCCACGCCCTCGGCCAACGCCCACAGCGCCACCCGCAGCCTGGCCGCGGCGGGCTTGAGCATTGCCGGCATGTACAAGGCGTGTCTCCCGGCGCGCACACCCATCGCCTTGAGCGCCTGGCGCTGCTGCGGCGAAAGGTCGTGGTCGGGTTCCAGCGCGGGGGTGACGCCCAGCCCCTCGGCCACCCGGTGCAACGCGCCACGCAGCGCGGGTGTGGCACGCGCGGCCTCGGCGGCAGCGAACAGCGGGGCGAGGGCCGCGCGCAGAGTGGCATCGGTGAAACGCTGGAGCCGCACCCGGATGCGCTCACGCTGGGCGCCGTCGAGCAGCGGGCTGTCCAGCACCTCGACCAGCGGGCGCAGTCTGCCGGAACCTGCACGAACGGCGGCGATGACGTGACCATCCCACAGCACCGCCGGCTGGGGGCTGAGCCGCAGCGCCAGCGCGCTGTCGTCGGCCGCCTCCAGCCGCAGCACGCGGCGGGGAACTTCGTCGCCGAGGGCGCGGCGGGCGGCGCGCAGCACTAGCTTGCGGTCGTCGCCCTCGGTCAGCGGGTCGGGAACAAAGATGAAGCCCTCGATATGGCCGACCGGGTGGCCTTCCACCACCACCTCGCCGCGGCGGGTGACGGCCGATAGCAGCGCCTCGGTGGCACCCGGCTCCAGCCGGCGCAGCAGCATCGCGGCGCGCCGGTCGACGAAGCGGGCGATGAGCTTTTCGTGCAGTGCGTCGGACAGCAGGTCCTCGGCCGCGCGCGCCTGCGCCTGCCAGTGCGTGGCATCGCGCAGCCAATCGGCGCGCGCGGCGATGTACGACCACACGCGCACGCCCGACAGGCGCTGCATCAGCGTGTCGATGTCGCCGTCAGCCCGGGTCACCGCGGCAATGGCGCCGGCAATCCAGTCGGTCGGGATGGCACCGTCCTTGACCACGTGCACGAAGACGCGCGCGCAGAGCCGGGCGT
>JBBQOT010000789.1:0-1757 GCA_038331165.1 Acetobacterales bacterium | reverse complement strand
GGTGACCGATTTGCCGCAACCGCTTTCGCCCACCACGCCCAGCGTGCGCCCTGGGAACACGTCGAAATCCACGCCGTCAACCGCGCGCACCACGCCCTCGGGCCCGAAGAACTGGGTCTTGAGGTCGCGCACCGAAAGGATGGGTTCAGCCATAGGGGTCCGCCGCATCACGCAGGCCGTCGCCCAGGAAGTTGAAAGCCAGGATCACCACCACCACCGGAATGGCCGAAACCAGCAGCCACGGCGCCAGGGCCAGGGTCTGGATGTTCTGCGCATCCTGCAACAGAATGCCCCAGCTGATCGCCGGCGGCCGCAGCCCCAGGCCCAGAAAGCTCAGCGACGTCTCGCTGATGATCATGGCCGGCAAGGCCAGGCTGACGGCGGCGATGATATGGCTGGCAAAGCTGGGCAGCATGTGGCGGAAGATGATTCTGCCTTGGGATGCACCGGCCAGTTCCGCGGCCATCACGAAGTCCTCCTCCTTCAGGGCGAGGAACTTTCCCCGCACTACGCGGGCGAGGTCGGTCCAGGCCAGCAGCGAGATGATAATGGTGATGGCGAAATAGATTTGCAGCACGCTCCAGTCGTTCGGCAGTGCCGCCGCCAGGCCCAGCCATAGCGGAATCGTGGGCATCGAGCGGATCACCTCGATCACGCGCTGGATCACCGTGTCCACCATCCCCCCGTACACCGCCGATACCCCGCCCAGCAACACGCCGAGGAACAGGCTGATCGTCACACCCACCAGCCCGATGGTCAGCGACACCCGGGTTGCCACCACCAGCCGCGACCACAGATTGCGCCCCAGCAGGTCGGTGCCCAAAATGTAGATGCCGTCGCCCCGCTCGGGGTTCTTCAGCGTCATCAAATGGACGTTGGTCGTGATCAGGCCGAACAGGTTGTACTCGTAGCCGCGGCCGAAGAAGTCGATATACACCTTGCGCGACGGGTCCACGGTATAGACCAGCTTGAAGGTGCGCATGTCGCGCATCCCTTTGATGCCGTAGACATGTGGATTGAAGCCGTTGTCGTCGAACAGCTTGATCGGCTGCGGCGCGATGTAGCTGGTGCGGGCATCGGTGGCGTGCGGGTCGGTGGTGGCCAGGAAGTCGGCGAAGATGGCCAACAGGTAGAACAGCAGTACGAGCACCATGCTGACCATCGCCAGCTTGTGCCGGCGGAACCGCCACCAGGTCAGCTGGAATTGCGTGGCAACCGCGTATTTCTCGGAATCGATCTGCGTCATCGGCCTAGTCCATCTGGTGGCGGATGCGCGGGTCCACCCACATCAGCACAAGGTCGGAGATGAAGGTTCCCACCACCGTCATCACGCCCAGCAGCAGCACGATGGTGCCGGCCAGGAACATGTCCTGCGCCACCAGCGCCTTGACCAGCAGTGGCCCCACGGTGGGCAAGCCCAGCACGATCGAGACGATGATCGAGCCGCTGACCAGATAGGGGAACAGATAGGCGATGTTGCTGGCGAACGGATTGAGCGCCGCGCGCACCGGATACTTCACGATCACCCGAAACTCCGACAGCCCCTTGGCCCGCGCGGTCACCACATAGGGGCGGCGCAATTCATCCAGCAGGTTGGCGCGCATGATGCGGATCAACTGCGCCGTGCCGCCGAGGGCCAGGATCAACGCCGGCAGCGGCAGGTGCTTCATCAGGTCCCATATCTTGGGCCAGCCCCACGGCGCCAGCGCCATCTCGGCCGAGAACAGCCCGCCCACGCTGGCGCCGAACCAGACGAA
>JBBQOT010000788.1:0-1758 GCA_038331165.1 Acetobacterales bacterium | reverse complement strand
CATGAAACGGACTCGGAAAACGGGCCTCAAATTGTACACCACGGGGCCTGGCGGCCCGCCTGAACCGAAGCACTGCCTGCGACTCGGCGGGGCCGCGGAGCACCCGGCGCATAGAGCCCGGCATCAACTGCAGGCCGCCAGCGAGCAACCGGGGCTGCAGCCCGCGGACGCCAGATCTGCCTCCGCGCCTCCGTGCCCGCTACGCGCCCGTGGGCGGCGGGCCGGCGAGTCCTCGACAAGCCCGCTGGCCTGGGCTCCAATGAATGCCCGAACAATCTGGCCTGTGCCGCGAGCAATTGATGGGTCCCCTGTTGACCTTGGCGGTCCACGACGCACTGGTTGATGCGGCGTGCGCCGGGCTCACCCACCTGAGCTGTTCGCTCAATCTCAATCGCTCGCAGACGACGGTCGAGGTGAGCGCGACGGCCTGGCGCTGGCAGGGCCTTGCCTACCCTTTTCTGGCGCGCTGCAAGCCGCGCACCGTCTACGCCTGGCGCGAAGGGGAGTTTTACGCGGTGGCGCGGTACTCGACCGCACTCTACAAGCTGGTGCCGACCGAACAGGGACCGCCGACCTTTGAAATCGACGGCATCAAGATGTTGCCGTCAGCGCAGGTGTCACCCTACGCCGATGCCAACCGCAAGGTCGGGCTGATTGAACCGCGGGCCAAACGCATTCTCGACACCTGCGGGGGCCTGGGCTATTTCGCCGCGTGCTGCCTCGATGGGGGCGCACAGCAGGTGGTGTCCTGCGAAAAGAGCCCGGCGGTCTTGTGGCTGCGACAGCACAATCCGTGGTCGCCCGCGCCGGATGCGCGCCTGCTGCTGATGGAGGCGGACATCACCCAGGCCATCGCCAGCTTCGAGGCCGCCGCGTTCGACGCCGTGCTGCACGATCCCCCGCGCTTCGGGATTGCGGGCGAACTCTACTCGCAGGTGTTCTATGCCGAACTGGCGCGTGTCCTCAAGCGGAGCGGCCGTCTGTTCCATTACACTGGTGCCCCCAATGCGCTGACCAGCGGGCGGGATGTTCCGGCTGAAGTCGCGCGCCGGCTGCAGCGGGCCGGATTTTCGACCTCCTTCAACGGTGATGGCGTGCTCGCCGAGCGACGTTGAGCGCGTGCCTACACTGCAGGATTACCCATGACCTTTGCCGAACTCGCCGTGCCGGCGGATCTGATTGCCGCGCTCTCCTGGCAGAAGATCCACGCACCGACCGCCATCCAGACCGCGGCGATGCCGGTGTTGCTCGAGGGCAGGAACGCCTATCTGCATGCCGAAACCGGCACCGGCAAAACCCTGGCCTACCTGCTGCCGGTGTTCTGCCGGCTCGATCTCGCACTCGCGGCCACCCAGGCGGTGATCGTGGCGCCCACCCATGAACTGGCGATACAGATTCAGCGCCAGTGTACCGATCTCGCGCAACACGCCGGCCGGGCGGCCCGCATCCTGTTGCTGATCGGCGGCACCTCACTTGATCGCCAACTCGACAAGCTGAAGAAAAAGCCGCATCTGGTGGTGGGTTCGCCCGGCCGAATTCGCGAACTGGTGGAGATGCGCAAGCTGAAACTGCAGCAGTTGCGTTATCTGATCGTCGACGAAGCCGACCGCCTGCTTGGCGCCGGTTCCAGGTCATTGACGACCTTGCCGGCGATCGAGATCTGGCCTTCGGTGATTTCTTCCAGCCCGGCGACCATGCGCAGCAGGGTTGATTTGCCGCAGCCCGACGGCCCGACGATGACGATGAATTCATGGTCGG
>JBBQOT010000787.1:0-1774 GCA_038331165.1 Acetobacterales bacterium | reverse complement strand
GCCAGACCCCGCCCGCAGACGATCCGGCCGCGCTGCTGCGCGACTGGGTGACGCTGGTGCAAAGCGAATTGGCGGCACTGGCCACCGACCGCGAGGCGTTGGAGACCTGGCAGGGCCTGGTTGTCATGTGGGCCCAGGCGGCACGCAGCGGCATGGCCGGGCATGATCCGGCGCGGCCCGCGCCCATTGCTGCTGCATCTGCTATTGAGCAGCCTGCGGTCGATGTCCTGCTCGCGCGCATCGACGCCCTGGAGCGCCGGGTGGCCGAGCTTGAGCGCCGGCCCCGGCGAGGGAGAAAGCCCGCCGGGTGAGCTGGTTGCCGGCATTGCCGCCTATCGCCGCCACCCATCGCATCGCACGCTGGAAGACCCGCCGACGCTGTGGGCCGAGGGTGAAACGCGGCTGTTGGACTATGGCGGCCCACCGGGGCGGCCGGTGCTGTTCGTGCCCAGCCTGGTGAACCGTGCCTATGTGCTGGACCTTGCCGAGGGGCGGTCGATGCTGCGCTACCTCGCGGACCGGCATCGGGTGCTGCTGTTGGATTGGGGGTGGCCCGGCGCGGTGGAACGCGGCTTTACGCTGAGCGACTACATTGCCGGGCGGCTGGAACGAGCCATTGCCGCGGTCGGGGCGCCTGTCACGCTGGCCGGGTATTGCATGGGGGGGTTGTTGAGCGTTGCCGCGGCCCAGCGCCGGCCCGATCTGGTGCATGGGCTCGCGCTGATGGCCACGCCGTGGGATTTTCATGCGGGCGATGCTGCGGGGGCGGGCAAGCTTGCCGCCTTGCTGCCGTGGCTCGAGCCGTTGATGGCGCCGACCGGGCGGCTGCCGATCGATGCCATCCAGACGCTGTTTGCCATGCTGGACCCCGGGGGCATCGCGGCGAAGTACGCCGGGTTTGCGCGGATCGATCCCGACAGCGCGCGGGCCCGGCAGTTCGTGGCGATCGAGGATTGGTTGAACGACGGGGTGCCGTTGGCCGGCGCGGTGGCGCGCGAATGCCTGGCAGGCTGGTACGGCGCCAATACGCCGGTGGGGGGGCGATGGCTTGTGGCGGGTGCCGCGGTGGACCCGGCGGCGTTGCGGGTTCCCGCCTTTGTGGCCGTTCCGGCGCGCGACCGGATTGTGCCGCCGGAGAGTGCGCGGCCGTTGGCGACGCTGATTCCGGGGGCGGTGTTGCATGCGCCGGCGGCGGGGCATGTGGGGATGGTGGCCGGGGGCAGTGCCGAGCGGGCGTTGTGGCAGCCGTTGCTGGGTTGGCTGGACACGCTTTGATCCGGTTGTGCGGCGCGGTATGGTGGGGACAAACGCGGGGTTGCCCCGCAGCAGGAGGATGCCCGCATGGACGACATCGTGATCGTTGCCGCTGCCCGCACGCCGGTTGGCAGCTTCAATGGCGTTTTCGGCACGGTACCGGCGCATGTGCTGGGCACCGCCGCCATTCAGGCCGCGATCGCGCGGGCCGGGATTGAGGCCGGGGATGTGGACGAGGTGATCCTGGGCCAGGTGCTCACCGCCAACCAGGGGCAGAACCCGGCCCGCCAGGCCGCCCGTGCCGCCGGGGTTCCGGACGAAAAGACGGCGTTCGGGATCAATCAGGTATGCGGATCGGGCCTGCGGGCAGTGGAGCTGGCGGCGCAGCAGATACGCACCGGAGAGAGCAGCATCGTGATTGCCGGCGGGCAGGAGAGCATGAGCCAGTCGCACCACGGCACCTATCTGCGCGCCGGGGCGAAGATGGGCGACATGCAGCTGGTCGACACGATGATCAAGG
>JBBQOT010000786.1:0-1780 GCA_038331165.1 Acetobacterales bacterium | reverse complement strand
GGTGGGTCCAGGGCAACGCCCTGGCCTTGCCTTCCTTTAATAGTGAGACAGTAGCCAGCTTCTTACTAGCTCCGCCGGCGCTGGGCTGTATGGGCGCGGCGCAGCGCGATGGTGGCCGCGACGCCGCCGAAGACCAGCGCCGCGTCGATTGGCAACAGCCAGCCGGGCCGGGTCAGCATGGGCACGGCCACGCGGTGCCAGGCCCAGTCCGGCAGGTTTCGCAGCATGAAGGCCTCGGCGCCGGCCACGCCGGCCGGGTTCCAGCGCGTGATCAGATGCGCCAGCGTGGCCGAGGGCTTCATCGTCATCGCCAGCGCGAAGGCCAGCACCAGGCACGATGCGGCCAGCACCGAGAGCACGCGCACTGCGGGGGAGGCGAAAGGGTTCAAGCGAACAGGCGCTCCTTCTCCAGCCCCTTGTACATATCGGCGACGAATTCGCCATAGCCGTTCCAGATTTGCGTCGGCACCATTTCATCGGAGCCCAGCAGGCGCTCGCGGGCCTGGCTCCAGCGGCGATGCGGCACGGCGGGGTTCACGTTGGCCCAGAAGCCGTACTCGTCAGGCAAAATCGCCTCCCAGAAGCTGGTTGGCTTCTTGTCGGTGAAGCTGATCTGCACGATCGATTTTCCCGCCTTGAAGCCGTATTTCCACGGCGCCACCAGGCGGATCGGCGCGCCGTTCTGCGGCGGCAGGGTTTTGCCATAGAGGCCGACGGCCATGAAGGACAGCTCGTTGGCCGCCTCGGCCAGGGTCAGCCCCTCGGTATAGGGATAGGGGTAGAGGCTGTCGCGCACGCCGGGCATCGTCTTGGCGTCGGCCAGCGACTTGAACACGATGTATTTCGCGCCGGCCTGGGGTTCGGCGAGCTTGAGCAGGGCCGAAAGCGGGAAGCCGACCCAGGGTACGGTCATCGCCCAGGCTTCCACGCAACGGTGGCGGTAGACCCGCTCCTCCAGCGTGACCTGTTTCAGCAAGTCGTCGATGCCGATGGTGCGCGGGTTGGCCATCATGCCGTCGAGCTTGATGGTCCAGGGTTCCACCACCAGCGCCTGGGCGGGCCCGACGATCGACTTGGATTCGCCGAATTCGTAGTAGTTGTTGTAGCTGATTGCGAATTTCTCGTCGGTGATGGTGCGCCCGGCGGCGTAACGCTCGTTGCGCGCGGCCTCGCGCGGCAGCCGCGGCTGTTCCTTGGCCGGGGTGCCGCCGAACAGGCGCGACGGGTTCAGCCACTGCGCCTGCGCCCCCCCTGCCCCGGCAATAAGCCCGGCGCCGGCGCCCAACAGGCTGCGGCGCGCCATCACCACCGCCTCGGGCGTGGCCTGTGCCTCGGGGATTTCCCAGCCACGGCGAATGCGGATACGCATGTATTCGGTCCTTTCCTGATCACCGCCGGCACTTCCGGCCTCTCTCGCGGCAGCCTGCAGGGATGACCCCACCATGCCCGCAACCGCCCCCCGGGTTCAACGGGTCAGTTGCGGCAGGGCGGCGGCATTGCCATCGCGCCGCAGGTCTGTGACAACATCCAAGAGACATATGGGCCGGGCCGCCGTTACAGCCCGCCTTGCCTGAAACGCCACCTGGATACGTCCGCAGGAACGCCACAGATGCATCTTAGCCGCTTTCCCCGCGTGAAGTTGTGCCATGCGCCCACGCCGCTGGAGTTCATGCCGCGGCTGACGCGCGCGCTGTCCGACGAGATCGGCGGCGGTGGGCCGCAGTTGTGGATCAAGCGCGACGATTGCACCGGCCTGGCCACCGGCGGCAACAAGAACCGC
>JBBQOT010000785.1:0-1781 GCA_038331165.1 Acetobacterales bacterium | reverse complement strand
CCTCAGGAGGCTGGGAAGGAGAGGTTGGCGGGGCCGAAATCCATGTATTCGACCGGGTAGGGCTGCCAAGCGACGGACTTCTTTTTGCCGTAGAGCATGACGAGGTCGTGCAGCACGGTGCCCGGCGGGTCGGTGGTTTCGTAGATGTCGAGCATGCGGGCGAAGGCGGCGCGGCGTTCGGGGATGTCGAGGCTGGTTTCCAGCACCTCGCAATCGGCGTTGAAGGCGGCGTTGGTCCATTCCTTATAGCTGCCCTGGACCGGGCCGCGCGGGCCGTACAGGCGGGACAGGGCGCCCGCCGGGTCTTGGAACAGCACCGAGTTCGACCAGTCGCGGATGCCACGGCCCTCGGGGGCGAGGATCTGGGTCCAATTCTCCTGCACCTGGAGCTGAACGTTCAGGCCGACCGCGCGCCACATTTCCACCAGCACCTGGGCGGTTGGCAATTGCAGCGCGTAGTAGCCGGGATTGGTGCGATAGGGGATCGGCTCGCCTGTATAGCCGGCCTCGCGCAGCAGGCGCCTGGCGAGTTCCGGGTCGTATTCGGTGCCGCGGCGCCCGGCGTCGTAGAGCGCGCCGAAGGCGGGGTGCTGGTAGGCGGCGGTGGCGCGGGTGCCGCCGTGGTAGAGCGTTTCGGCGATCATCCGGCGGTCGATGGCCAGCGCCAGCGCGTGGCGCACGCGCGGGTCGGCCAGCACCTTGTGCTTCTGGTCGAACACCAGCACGCGGAAGTTCAGGATCGGCCCGCCCACCGCCTCGCGCCCGGCCATGGCGTTGACCTGCGCCAGTTGGTCCATCGGCAGTTCGGTGACCAAGTCGACCTCGCCGGTGGCCAGGGCCGCCACTCGGGCGCTGGCTTCCGGCATGACGCGGAAGGTGATCTCGCGCGCCGGCGGGCGGCCGCCGTGATAGACGTCGTGCGCCTCGATCACGCAACGCACGTCGACCCGCAATTCCTTGGCCTTGTAGGGGCCGGTGCCGACGGGCGCGCGCTCCCACGCCTCGAAGCTCGGCGCGGCGAGGTAGGCACGCTTGGAGATGATCTGCCCGGCCCAGCCGGCCAGGCGTTGTTCCAGCAGCGGGTCGGTCTTGTGGGTGGCGATGCGCACCGTGCGCGCGTCCACCGCCTCGGCATGGGCGATGGTGCCGACGAAGATGCGCCCGATCGGGCCGCCCGGTGCCTTCTCGCCGGTGAAGCGTTCGGGGCCGAAGGTGAAGGCGACGTCCTCGGCCGTCAGCATGCCGCCATCGTGGAAGCGCACGCCGTCCTTGAGGGTGAATTCCACCATGGTCGGCGATACGCGCTGCCACAACTGCGCCAGACCCGGCTTCAGCTTCAGCCCGTCCTTGTAGTCGACCGCCAGCAGCCCCTCGAACAGATTGTAGCCGACGCGCCAGGAGACGTTGGAAAACTCGCGCATCGGCTCCAGGCTGCGCAGCGAGCTTTGCACGCCGATGGTCAGCGACGGCCTGGTGTCGCCGGCGGGGCGTTGCCCCTGGGCGCGCACGGCGGTGGCGATGGAGGTGGCCGCCAGCGGAGTGGCGGCGATTGCCCCCCAGGTGGCGCGCAGGGCGGTGCGGCGCGAAATTTCGGTCATGACGGTTCCTCCGGCTGGCGCAACGGCGACGATCGAAGCCCCGAGGTGCGAAGCTGCGAGGATTGTCTAACCGCTGCGTGTTGCAGCCATGCCGCAGCAAGGTGACATCGGCATGAAACCCGCCCTATGGTCGGGGCAGGAAACGAAGCAGCGGGAAGCCGGCATGAACCTCAATATCTTTGC
>JBBQOT010000784.1:0-1784 GCA_038331165.1 Acetobacterales bacterium | reverse complement strand
AGCCGCCTGCGCCGGCAACGCCAGCGTGGCGACCAGGCCCGCAACCCGCAGCAATGGCGTGCGCATCGCCGTTTCCCCTCGTGTTGCGGCCACGGTAGAGCAAGCCGGTCAGGCGCTCCAGACCTCGCCGGGGCGCAGGGCGGGAAAACGGGCGGGTGGGATGCCGGCGGCGGCCAGTGCCACGGCGAGTTGGGCCGGCGGCTCGTCGATCGGCTCGTCGGTGAGGCGGAAGGTCCCTCAGTGGTGGCCGAGTGCCTGGGCGGCGCCGAGGTCGGCCATCGCCTGCACCGCCTCGTGCGGGTCCATGTGAGCGTGGCACATGAACCAGCGCGGCGCGTAGGCGCCGATCGGCAGCATGGCCAGGCGCAGCGGGCCGAATTCGGCGCGGATGGCGCGAAAGGTCGATCCGTCGCCATAGCCGGTATCGCCGATGTGGTGGATGGTCCCGGCCGGCGTGGTGAGGGTGAAGGCGCCCCACAACGCCATGCGGCGGTCGCGCAGGCCGCGGGCGGACCAGTGCGCGGCGGGGCGCAGGTGAACCGTCACATCGGGCGACAGCGCGCGCGATTCGCCCCAGTCCAGCACCTCGGTGCCGCCCGAGGTCGCGGGGTTGATGATCGCGTCGTTGCCGAGCGGGGCGATGATGCGAATGGGGTGGCGGGCGCGCAGCCGCGCCAGGGTGGCGAGGTCGAGGTGGTCGTAGTGGTTGTGGGTGACCAGCACGGCGTCGATCGGTGGCAGGGCGGTCCAGGCGATGCCGGGCGGGTTGATCCGGCGCGGGCCGGCCCAGGCAATCGGGCTGGCGCGATCGGACCAGACGGGGTCGACCAGAATGTTCAACCCGGCAACCTGGATCAAAAAGCTGGCATGGCACACCAGCACCACGCGCAGCCCGGCGACGCGGGCCGGCGGCGTGTCGGCGAAGGGGCTGGGGAATTGCTTCGGCCAGCGCGCCTTGCCACCGGCGAACCGCCAGCGCAGCAGGTCGCGCCGGGTTTTGTCGTGCGTGTGCCCCGCCAGGTGAAAGCGGAGCCCGTCGAAGTTGTCGCTGGGTGGGCCCTGGTAGTAGGGGTTGGCCTGCGGCATCAGCGGCGATAGGGCAGCGGCAGCAACGTGGCCACCTGGCGCTTCACCGCACCGGCGGGCGTTGGCACGATCACCCACCCTTCCGGCGCATAGTCCATCAGCAGTTCGCGGCAGGCGCCGCAGGGGGAAACGATGTCGGGCGCCCCTGCCCCCTCCTCCGGCTTGCGATGGCGCACCGCCACGCCGACCGCCATGGTGCCGTCGCCTTCGAGAATGGCGCGGCCGAGGGCAATCGGTTCGGCGCAGATCGCCAGCCGGCCGACCGTGGCGCCCAGATGCACGCCGGTCCAGATGCGGCCGTCGCGGCTGCGGATGGCGGCGCCCACGGTGTGCCAGAACGGCCGGTGATGTGCGGCGATCACCGCCCGAGCGGCGGCAACCAGCGCATCGTCGTCCGCATCGAGGGGACGGTCAGCAGGCTCCAATGTGCTACTCGGGGCTGTCGGCGTCGCCGTCGGGTTCCGGCTCAGTCATCATGGTGGTGGCAACGGTGCCGGAGGCGTCGCGGATCTTCTTTTCGATGCTGTCCAGCATTTCCTTGTGCTCGCGCAGGAACTGCTTGGCGTTCTCGCGGCCCTGGCCGATGCGCTGGCTGTCATGGCTGAACCACGCGCCGGACTTCTCGATGACGCCGGCTTTTACACCGAGATCAATGAGTTCGCCGACTTTGCTGATGCCTTCGCCGTACATGATGTCGA
>JBBQOT010000783.1:0-1795 GCA_038331165.1 Acetobacterales bacterium | reverse complement strand
CCGTGGCATTGGCGTCGCGCCGCTCGCGCCGGATGGTCTTGCGCTTGCGCGACGACATGGCGTCAAGGAATTCGTCGAAGCTGGCGTAGCCGGCGTTGTTCCAGTGGAACTGGAGCCCCAGCCGCTGCAGCCAGCCGGCCTCACCCAGCGCCGACCATTCCGCCTGCGTGCAGAAAGTGGCATGCACCGACGACGTGCCGAGTTCCGTGCACGCCTGCTCCAGCGCGCCTGCCAGCACCGCCACGCCCACCCCGCTGCCGGGGCGCACCAGCAGGCGCGGGCCAGGCACCGGGCTGAACGGCACGGCCACCTGCAGCTTCGGATAGTAGCGCCCGCCCGCCCGCTCCAGCGCATGGGCCCAGCCATGGTCGAACACGTATTCGCCGTAGCTGTGGCTCTTGGCGTACATCGGCGCGCAGGCCATCACTCGCCCGGCGCCGTCGCGCAGTACCGCGTGCTGTGGCAGCCAGCCGGTGCGCGCATTCGCCGAGCCGCTTTCCTCCACGCAGGCCAGGAAGGCGTGGCGCACGAACGGGTTGCCCGCGCCGGCGCACACATCCCAATCGACGGCTGCTACCTCGCCGATTGATTTGTGCAGGCTGAGCGTGAGGGCCTGTTTCGCCATCAGGCGATCCGGAACATCCCCTCCACTTCGACAGCGGCATCCAGCGGCAGGGAGGGCACGCCGATGGTGCTGCGGGCGTGGCGGCCGGCATCGCCGAACACCGCCACCGCCATGTCGCTGGCGCCGTTCATCACCCCGGCATGTGCGGTGAAGCTGGCCGGCGCCGCGATGAAGCCGCCCAGGCGCACCACCTGCTGCACGCGGTCGAGATCGCCGCCGCAAGCCGCCTTGAGCTGGGCCAGCAGGTTGATGAAGCAGAGCCGCGCGGCGTCCTGGCCATCGTTGATCGACTTGCCCTGGCTGATCTTGCCGGTATAGGCGATTTTGCCGTCATGCACCGGGATCTGGCCGGAGATCACCACCATGTCGCCACTGCGCACGAAGGGCACGTAGTTGGCCACGGGGGCCGCCGGGGTGGGCAGGGTGATGCCGAGTTCGGCGAGCTTCGCGTCGATCCGTCCAGCCATGGCGTGGGTGCTCCGTTGGGTATTGTCGTGCCTATTTCGCCACCAGCCGCAGGGCGCGGCGGCGCGGGCGCGGGCCATCCTCGCGCGGCCAGCCCCCCGGCGGCAAGCCGGTGAGCAATCCGGGCAGCAAGGGTGCGCGGTCGCGCGCACCGTCGCCCACCGTGTCGCCAGCCTCGTCCTCGGCTTCGGGAATGTCGGTGCGGTTGAGATAGTTCACCGCCAGGTTGCGGAACACGTAGTCGAGCAGCGAGGTGGCGCGGCCGACGGCGGCATCGCCCTCCACCGTGCCGGCGGGGCCGAAGCGGGTGAAGGTGAAGGCTTCAACGAAGGCTTCCAGCGGCACGCCGTGCTGCAGCCCGAGGCTGACGGCCACGCCGAAATTGTCCATCAGGCCGCGGAACGCCGGGCCCTCCTTGTGCAGGGCGATGAAGATTTCGCCCAACCGCCCGTCGGCGTACTCGCCGGTGCGCAGGAACAGCTTGTGCCCGCCGACGGCCGCCTTCTGGGTATAGCCGCGCCGGCGTGCCGGCAGGTCGGCGCGCGGCATCGCCGGTTGCGCGGCGCCTCGACGCCGAGTCCAACCGCTTCCGCGGCGAGATCCTCGCCCAGGTCAGCGACGCGGTGATCGCAGTCGATCTCGAAGAGCGGATCACGTTTTTCAACGCCGCTGCCGAGCGCCAATACCGCGTGACGGCGGACGCCG
>JBBQOT010000782.1:0-1803 GCA_038331165.1 Acetobacterales bacterium | reverse complement strand
TACGTCTCCGGCCACCCGCTCGACGCCTACGCCGGCCTCGTCGAGGCCCTCGATACCTACCCCGTCGACGAACTGCTCGAGCAGGATGACCGCACCGAATTCCGCCTCTGCGGCATCGCCGGCTCGCTCCAGAAGAAACTCGCCAAAAAGGACAACCGTCCATGGATGGCCTTCAGCCTCCAGACCCGCACCGCCACCATCGGGCTCAACATGTTTGCCGACGCCTTCGCCGCCCACGGCCACATCCTCACGGAAAACGCCCTCATCTGCGTCCTCGGCACCATCATCGTCGGCCAGGAGGGCCCGCGCATCAACGTGAAGGAGGCGTATCCATTACCCACCTACACGATGGCGAACGTGAAACGCATCCAGTGGCTGCTCCACCCCGGCCACCCGCGCACCGCCGAGTTCCTGCGCCTCCTCCGCGCCACCCTGGACCAGTCTGGCGGCGATACCAAAATCGATCTCGGCTTCGTTTTCGAGGACCGCATCGCCGCCCTTAGCGAAACCAGCTCCGCGCTCGGTTTCCGTTTCCACCCCGACGCCTACAAACCCCTCCGCCAGCACCCCGCCGTGGCCGGCCTCCAAGTCGAAACCAGGCGCCTGGAGCTAAAAAACGACCGTAAGTGGGGCCCCAAGCGCGCCTGATTCCACCGTAGCCGAATCCTCCGCGGGCATTGGCCGCAAGAGGCTCAAAAGACACAAAAGCGGCCGAGGCTGATCCGAGGCTTTTGTGTTTTCTCCGCCTTTTGTGGCTAATTTTTCCGACCGTTTTTCCCCTGGTTCCTACAACCGCGCCGCCGCCGCCTCGTCCACCATCCAGACCACGCGCTCGGCGCAGGTCTTGAGCAGTTGCGAGGGCACGTTCAGCTCGTCGGCCGGGCCGCGATGCACGCGGTGCAGGGCGTCCACCTTGGCCGCGCCCAGCGCCATGACCACAATCTGGCCGCAGGCGCGCAGGCCGCTCGGTGTGATGGTCAGCCGCCAGCCCTTGCCCGGCACTTCCTGGCCGCCAAAGAGCAGGCCCCCGTCATCCTTCAGCAGCGGCGTCTGCGGGAAAAGCGACGCGGTGTGGCAATCATCGCCCATGCCGAGGAAACAGAGATCGTAGGCGCGACCGGGGCCCGCGAGGATGAGCATCGTGCGACGATACGCCTCGGCGGCCTCGGCCACCGGCCAGGCGACCATCCAAGGCAGGCGGCGATCGGTCGGGACGCCAAGGGGCGCGAGGAGCTGGCGCTCGGCGTTGCCGAAATTGCTGTCCGGACTATTGAGCAGCACATGGCGTTCATCGCTGACCGTGAAGTGGGTGCCCTGCACCAGCTCGACGGGCAGGGTTTTCGCCTCGACGCACCATTTGTAGAACGCCGCCGGTGTGCTGCCGCCGGTGAGCGCCCACAGGAACCGCCCCGCGCGCGCCGCGTGTTGCCGGGCGAGCGTGATCTGAAGCGCCTCGGCAAAAAGCTCCGCCTGGGTGCCAACAACGACGCGACCGTACTCGGAAGGGATTTCACGCATGGGAAAAGGCCGGCACCTTGCCCTCGCCTGCCCCGGGCCAAAAGCATAAAAACACGCCGCCCCGTTCGTTGTAGGGCGGGATCGCCGCATCCCGCCGTCCGTCGGCCGTTCCCTCCGCCATTCCCGTCCGCCGTCCGTCCGCATTCCCTCCGCATCCGCCGTCGAACCGCCGAACCGCGTACCGCGAACCACCGAACCGGAGGGATGCGGCGATCCCGCCCTACACGCTAAACCTGCACACCAATCCACACACCAACCTCCCCGCCACCTTTCACGCCGCCCACC
>JBBQOT010000781.1:0-1804 GCA_038331165.1 Acetobacterales bacterium | reverse complement strand
GGGCGGATCGCCGCCGCCGCGCAAGCAGGGGCGGCGGTGGCCTGGGTGCGCAATACCGTGGACGATGCGATCGCCGCAGCCGCCCTGCTGCGCGCGCAGGGCATCGAGGTGCTGCTGTTCCATGCCCGCTTCGCCATGGTCGACCGGCTGCGCATCGAGGCGGAGGTGATGCGGCGCTTCGGCAAGGCATCGTCATCGGATCGGCCTGGTGTGCTGGTGGCGACGCAGGTGATCGAGCAGAGCCTGGACCTCGATTTCGATCTGCTGTGCACCGACCTGGCACCGGCCGACCTGCTGATCCAGCGCGCCGGCCGGCTGTGGCGGCATCAGCGTAGCGCACGCCCGATCGACGGGCCGGAATTGCTGGTGATCGCGCCGGCGCCGGTGGATGACCCCGGTCCGTCCTGGCTGCGCAGCGTGTTGCCGGGCACCGCTGCGGTCTATCGCGACCCCGCCTTGCTGTGGCGCGGCGCGCGCGCGGTGTTCAGCCGCGGCGCCATCGTCACCCCGGACGACATGCGCCCGCTGATCGAGGCGGCGGCCGAGGGCGAGATCCCAGACGGTCTGGCGCGGGCGGCGGGCGAGGCCGAGGGCAAGCGGCTGGGCCAGCAAGCCATCGGCGATCAGAACACGCTGGATGTCTGGAGAGGTTATGTCTCATCGCAGGGGTTGTGGGACACCGACCTGCGCACCCCGACACGGCTGGAGGACCAGCCACAGGTGACGCTGCGGCTGGCCGTGCTGCGCGAGGGCGTTGTCGTGCCCTATGCTGATGACGCCGATCCCCAGCGCGCATGGGCGCTCTCGGAGGTCCGCAGCGCAGCCCATCGCGCCACGACCTGCCCGCCCCCTGCCGGATTGTCGGCGGCGGTCGCTGCGGCGCGGGCACAGTGGGGGCGGTGGGAACGGGAGTCGGATTTTGTTCATTGCGCCGTGCTGACCGACAGCGGTCGGGCCAGGTGCATCGGTGTTGTCGATGGCGGCGGACAAGCCGGAACATTCCTCTACGACCCGGCCATGGGTTTGTATCGGGGCGAATGATCTCGTAACCTCATCGAACCGCGCCAACCCGCGGTACAGCGGGGGCGAAGCGCTCATGCCAACAGCGATAAACGCATGTTGAACCTGTTGACCGATTGCTGGCTGCCGGCCTGGCGCAGTCGGTCGGGCCGGTGCACGATCCGCCCGGCGCAGCTCTGTGAGGCGCTGGACGACGATCCGGTGGTCGCCATCGATTGGCCGCGCGCCGATTTCCGCGTGGCGGCGCTGGAGTTCCTGATCGGCCTTCTGGCCACTGCCTGCCCGCCGGAAGACCATGATGCCTGGATGGCGGGCTGGGAAGCGCCACCAAGTCCCGCGGCGCTGGACGCGGCCTTCGCGCCGATTGCCCATGCGTTCAGCCTGGACGGCGGCGGCCCGCGTTTCCTCCAGGATTTCGAGGAGCTGGTCTCCGGCGCCGAACCGATCGAACGGCTGCTGATCGAGACCCCCGGCGACGCGACGCTGCGCAAGAACACCGACCTGCTGGTGCATCGCGACCGGGTGGCGCGGCTGGGTCGGGCGGCGGCAGCGATGGCGCTGTACACCTTCCAGTCCTGGGCGCCGGCGGGCGGGGCGGGCAACCGCACCGGGCTGCGCGGCGGGGGACCGCTGATCACGCTGGTTTTGCCACCGGAGGCGCCCAGCCTGTGGCATGTGCTGTGGGCCAATGTTCCGTCCGGCCAGCCGCCAGCAGCCGTCGATCTGCCGCGCGTGTTTCCCTGGCTGGCGCCAACCATCGCGTCGGAAGGCGCGCGGGTCGTAA
>JBBQOT010000780.1:0-1806 GCA_038331165.1 Acetobacterales bacterium | reverse complement strand
CGCGTCTGGATCAAGCCCGGCAAGGGCGAGATCATCGTCAACGGCAAGCGCGTCGGCCAGTATTTCGCCCGCCCGGTGCTGCGCATGCTGATCACCCAGCCCTTCCTGGTCGCCGACCGCTATAACCAGTTCGACGTGTTCTGCACGGTGAACGGCGGCGGCCTGTCCGGCCAGGCCGGTGCCCTGCGCCACGGCATCACCCGTGCACTGACGTACTACGAGCCGGAATTGCGCGGCATCCTCAAGATCGCCGGCTTCCTCACCCGCGACAGCCGCGCGGTGGAACGCAAGAAATACGGCCGCGCCAAGGCCCGCCGCAGCTTCCAGTTCAGCAAGCGCTGAGCCGCGCCCACGCCTTGCGGAACAGGGGTCGTGCTCCGGCACGGCCCCTTTTTCATGCCCTTCAGGTCAGAAACACCCCGCCATTCACATGAATCGTCTGCCCGGTCACATACGCTCCCTCCGGCCCGACCAGCAGCCGCACCATCGCCGCGATCTCGTCCACGCCGCCCTTGCGCCCCAGCGGCGTGCCCGCCAGCGTCAGAGTGCCCGGCAACACCCCCGCCGAGGCGCCGCGCACCGTGTCGATCGCCCCCGGTGCGATGCAGTTCGCGCGGATATTCTGCCCGCCGAACTCCACCGCCAGTGACCGCATCAGCCCCTCCAGCCCCGCCTTGCTCGCCGACACATGCGCCCGGTTCGGCGTGCCGACATGGTTCGACATGCCCGACATGGCCACGATCACCCCGCCGCCGCGCTTGATCATGTGCGGGATCGCTGCCTGGGACAGGAAGAACGCCCCGTCCAGCGCCACCGACATGATCTCGCGCCACTCGGCCAGCGAGATGTCCAGGAACGCCGTTTGCCGCCGCAACCCGGCATTGCTCACCACGATGTCCAGCCCGCCGAACGCGCCGGCCACCCGGTCCGCCAGCGCCCGCGCCTGGTCGCGCTCGGCCACGTCGGCCATCGCCGCCATCGCAGTGCCGTCGTTGGCCCGGATCTCGGCCACCACCGCGTCTACCGCCGCCACATCGCCGCGCCCGTTCACCGCCACCGCGGCGCCGTCGCGCGCCAGCATCAGTGCGATCGCTCGCCCGATGTTCTTGCCTGCTCCGGTGACCAGCGCCACCTTGCCCGCCAATGCTGCCGCCATCATCAAGAACTCCTGTTTCTGAAAGCAAGGAAGGCGAGGGCTCTTCCCCATAGGCCCGAAGATAAGGAAGGCGAGGGCTCTGCCCTCGACCCGCAAAGGGTCAGAGACCCTTTGATCCCATTACCTTTAGTGACCGTACAAGCTGCCATCAGTCTAACCCGTACTAATCTGAGGCTGCTGGCGCCGCCAAGCAGCTCTTGGCATCTCTAGATTATCAACCTATTGGCATCGCGTCGTGCGAAGCACGCTAACGCGTGATGGCGTCGCCCCAAACCTCTTCCATTTGAGGGTGCAGGGGGCTCGGCCCCCTGCTGGGGTCCAGGGGCAACGCCCCTGGCCTTCCTACTTCGCCACCCTCGTCTGCGACCAGCCGATATACAACCCCGACACCATGATGATCCCCGCCCCGGCCCACGTCACCGCATCGGGCAGGGCCGCAAAGGCCACGTATCCCACCAGCACCGAGGCAAACAGCTGAAAGTACTGAAACGGCGACACCAGGTTCGCCGGCGCATAGGTCAGCGCGCGGGCCACGAAGTAATGTCCCCCCGCCCCCCACACCCCCCGCCCCCCGAACATGCCCCCGTGGAACAGGTTATGCGGCGGGCGCCCCCCCAACGGCATCACCGCCCGCCAGAAAATAGCCCCGA
>JBBQOT010000779.1:0-1808 GCA_038331165.1 Acetobacterales bacterium | reverse complement strand
TGCTGATCCCCGACCCCGCCATCCGCCCGCTGATGGCCCCGGGCGACCACGAGACGCTGCTCGGCATGCTGGAGGGAATGGACCCGCGCATCGGCGACCGCGACGCGTTGCTCCGCCGCACCCTGGCGGCCGCCTTTGCCGACGCGCGGGCGCGCATGGGCGACAACCTGGCCAACTGGGCCTGGGGCGCGCTGCATCACGGCCGCTTCGTGCATCCGCTGGCAGCCGTGCGGCCGGGCTTCCCCGAAATCGGGCCGCTGCCCAAGGCAGGCTCCGGCTCGGCGGTGATGAATGCCGGCTACCGGCCGTCGGATTTCCGCGTCACCTCCGGCGCGTCGTTCCGCATGGTGCTGGATGTCGGCAACTGGGATGCCTCGGTCACCGTCAACGCGCCGGGGCAGTCCGGCGACCCACGCAGCCCGCACTACGCCGCACTGTCCAGCAAATGGGCCGCCGAGGAATACGTGCCGATGCTGTACAGCCGGGCCGCAGTGGACGCCGCCGCCAGCCTGGTGATCAAGCTCACGCCCGGATGAGCCAGGAAATGAGCGGGGGATGAGCGGCCTGCTGACACTTAGCGCCGGCCCGGCGCAGCTGCGCCTCGCGCCGGCGATCGGCGGCTCAATCGCCGACTGGCACCTGGGCGAGGTGCCGGTGATGCGCCCGGTGCAAGATGGCGCGCTGGAAAGCGGCAACCCGCGCGGCCTGGCGAGCTATCCGCTGGTGCCGCTCTCGAACCGCGTGGCCGGGCGGCGATTCTCCTTCGCCGGCCTCACCTACGACCTGCCGGATCTGCTGGGCGGCCAGTACATCCACGGCGCCGGCTGGATGCTGCCATGGACGGTGCGCGCCGCCGGGCCGGCCGACGCCACGCTCACGCTCGACTGGCCCGGCGGCGACCTATGGCCGTTCGCATTCGCCGCCGAGCAGCGCTTCACCCTCACCCAAGACGGGTTGCGCCACGACCTCGCGGTGCGCAACGCCGCCGAGCACCCGGTGCCGCTGGCCCTCGGCACCCACCCGTTCTTTGCGCGCACGCCGCACACCCGCCTGCATTTCGCCGCCCAGCATGTCTGGCAGCAGGACGCGCAGCGCATTCCCACCACGCGCATCGACGTGCCGGCGCAGTGGGACCACCGGCACGGGATGGAGGTGGGGCGCGTGGTGCTCGACCACTGCTTCACCACCTGGAACGGGCTGGCCCGCATCGTCTGGCCCGAACATGCGCTGGCGCTGTCCATCGCCGCCGACAAGGTGTTCCGCCACACCATCGTCTACGTGCCCGAGGGGCGCGACTTCTTCGCCTTCGAGCCGGTCAGCAACATGACCGACGGCATCAACCGCATCGACGGCAAAACCGACCACGGCATGGCGATCCTGCGCCCCGGCGAGGCAATCGCCGGCACCGTGCGCTATGCCCTGGAGGCCGCATGAGCACCTCGACCGCCCGCTATGCCAGCCTGGCCGGCCGCACCGTGCTGATCACCGGCGGCGCCTCGGGCATCGGCGCCCACATGGTGCGCGAATTCGCCGCCCAAGGTGCCCGCGTCACCTTCATCGACATCGACGAGAAATCCGCAGCCACCCTGACCGCCGAAATCCCAACCGCCCGCTTCATCGCCTGCGATGTCACCGACATCCCCGCCCTGCGCACCGCCATCGCCACCGCAGGGCCAGTCGAAGTCCTGATCAACAACGCCGCCCGCGACGACCGCCACAGCCTGGACTCGGTCGAACCGGACTACTGGCGCCGCACCCTCGCACTGAACCTCGACCACCAGTTCTTCGCCACCCAAGCCGTGCTGCCC
>JBBQOT010000778.1:0-1810 GCA_038331165.1 Acetobacterales bacterium | reverse complement strand
GGCGGCATACTGGTTCGGCACCGACGAGCTGGGGCGGGATATCCTGGCGCGGGTGATTTTTGGCGCGCGGACGTCGCTGCTGACCGCCGGGGGGGCGGTGGTGATCGCGGCGGCGGTGGGGGTGCCGATCGGGCTGGTGGCGGGGTATTTCGGCGGCTGGCGCGATGCGGTGCTGATGCGCATCGTCGACGTGTTGCTGGCGTTGCCAGGAATCCTTTTTGCGATGGCGCTGATCGCGGTGCTGGGGCGCAGCCAGATGGCAGCCCTGGTGGCCGTGGGGGTTACCGGCATTCCGGGCTTCGCGCGGATTACGCGGGCGCAGGTGCTGAGCCTGCGGCAGCGGGACTTCGTGCTGGCGGTGGAGGCGCTGGGGGGCTCGGCGAGCTACAACATGTTCCGCATGGTGCTGCCCAATGCGTGGTCGCCGATTCTGGTGCAGGTGGTGATCCTGTCGTCGGTGGCGATTTTGCTGGAGGCGGCGCTGGCGTTCCTGGGCGTGGGCATTCCGCCGCCGACGCCGTCGTGGGGGGAGATGCTGCGGACCGGCAAATCCTATCTGCACGAGGCGCCGACCTATGCGGTGCTGCCGGGCATCGCGCTGACCTTGACCATCCTGTCGCTGGATACGCTGGGGCGGGTGCTGGCGAGCGTGTTGGAGGACCGGCGCGAGATTGTCGAGGAGGACGCGGCCGAGGCCGCCGAACTGAGGCAGGGCCAGCGATGAAGTGGGGCCAGCGATGAAGCGGGACCAGCGATGACGACCTATATCCTGCGCCGCCTGGCGCAGCTGGTGCCGGTGCTGTTCCTGGCCTCGATCGGCATCTGGGCGATGGTGTATGCGGTGCCGGGCTCGCCGGTGGGCGCGATCGTGGGTGAGAACGCGACGCCGGAGCAGATCCAGGACACGATCACGCGCCTTGGGCTCGACCGGCCGCTGTACGAGCAGTACTGGAGCTGGCTGGGCGGGGCGCTGGTGGGGGATTTCGGGCTGTCGATCCAGAGCCGGGAGCCGGTGTGGGGCCTGATCATGGCGCGGGTTCCGGCGACGATCCAACTGGGGCTGGCGGCGATTGTGGTGGGGCTGGTGATCGGGGTGCCGGTGGCGGTGGTGAGCGCGCTGGTGCCGGGGAGCTGGATCGACCGGGTGCTGTCGGCGTGGAGCGCGCTGGCGCTGGGGGTGCCGACGTTCTGGCTGGGTATCCTGCTGATCCTGTTGTTTGCGGTGGAGCTGCGCTGGCTGCCGTCGGTTTCGACCTATGTGCCGTTCTGGCAGGACCCGGTGGCGGCGCTGCGCAACCTGTTGCTGCCGGCGTTGACGCTTGGGGTCTATGTGTCGGGCATTTTCGCGCGGTTCCTGCGGGCCTCGCTGCTGGGGGAGTTGAAGGCCGATTACGTGCGGACCGCGCGCAGCAAGGGGATGCGCGAGCGCGACGTGGTGGGGCGGCACGTGATGCGCAACGCGCTGCTGCCGTTCGTCACCATCGTGGGGCTGATGCTGGCGGCGTTCGTGGGTGGCACGGTGGTGACCGAGGCGGTGTTCACCTATCCCGGCATCGGGCGGCTGCTGATCCAGGCGATCGGGGTGCGCGACTATCCGCTGATCCAGGGCTGCATCCTGTTCATCCTGGTGATCTATGTGGTGATGAACGTGCTGGTGGACGTGCTGTACGCCTATATCGATCCGCGCATCGAGTATCGCTGAGGGCCAAGCGGGGAGGATCAGGGTGGGGTCGCCACCCGGCCGGCGACGGCGAGCGTGCCGGTTGGATGGCGGCGGAGGATGACGATCTCGCCGGATGCGGGGAAGACC
>JBBQOT010000777.1:0-1813 GCA_038331165.1 Acetobacterales bacterium | reverse complement strand
GACCTCGCGGCACTGGACCGGCTGTTAAGCCCGCGCACCCGGCTGGTGGCGGTGACCCATGCCTCGAACATCCTGGGCACCATCAACCCGATCGCCGAGATCGCGCGCCGCGTGCATGCGGCCGGCGCCGAACTGGTGGTGGACGGGGTGGCCTATGCGCCGCATCGGGCGCTCGACGTGGCGGGATGGGACGTCGATTACTACCTGTTCAGTTTCTACAAGACCTATGGCCCGCATCTGGCCGTGATGTATGGCAAGCATGACAAGCTGCTGGAGCTGGACGGGCTGTATCATTACTTCTACGGCCGCGACAAAGTGCCGGCCAAGCTGGAACCGGGCAATGCCAGCTATGAGATGAGCTGGGGCGCTGCCGGCATCGTCGACTATCTGGAAGCATTGGGCGGCGGCGGTGGGCGGCCCGCGCTGGACCGCGCCTTCGCCGACATCGCCACGCACGAGGCCGCACTGGCCGAGCGGCTGCTGGGTTTCCTGCGGGCGCGCAACGACATCCGCATCATCGGCGAACGCAGCGCCGACCCGGCAATTCGGGTTCCGACCATCGCGTTCAAGGTTGCCGGGCGGGATTCGGCGGCGATCGTGGCCCAGGTTGACCACGATCCGATCGGCATCCGCTATGGCGACTTCCACTCGCGCCGGTTGGTGGGGAACCTGGGCCTGGCCGAGGGCAATGGCGTCGTGCGCGCCTCGATGGTGCACTACAACACGCAGGCAGAGGTGGATCGGCTGGTGGACAGCCTGCACCGCGCGCTGGCCTGACGCGGCGGGGGAACCGGCGATGGACCTGAGCGACGATAATGCGAGCGATACACCGCAGACGCGCTCGCGCAGCTACATCCTGCCGGTCGCGGACACCGCGTTCCTGTTGCGCGAGGAAATGCGCGCGATGCGTTTCGCGCTGGAATACGCCAAGGCCGACCTGCTGCTGGGCGACTGGGGGGTGCGCTCGACCCTGATCGTGTTCGGCAGCGCCCGCGCACCCTCGCCCGAGCAACTCGAAGCCGCCGAAGTCACCGCCCAGACCGAGGATGAACGGACGGCGCTGGTGCGGATGCGCCGGCAGATCAGCTGGTACGAGGCGGCGCGGGCCTTCGGCCGCATCGCCTCGGAACGCGGCGGCGCCCTGGCGCCACGCAACCGTTGGCACGACAACGTCATCGCCACCGGCGGCGGCGGCGGCATCATGGAGGCGGCGAACCGCGGCGCGCACGAGGCGGGGGCGCCGAGTATCGGCTTCAACATCACCCTGCCGCGGGAACAGCTGCCCAACCGCTATGCCACGCCCGAACTGTGCTTCCGCTTCCACTACTTCGCCATGCGCAAGATGCACCTGGCGATGCGGGCACGGGCATTGGTGGTGTTCCCCGGCGGCTTCGGCACGATGGATGAGCTGTTCGAGGTGCTGACCCTGACACAGACCGGCAAGATGCCGGCGGTGCCGGTGGTGCTGTTCGGCGAAACCTACTGGCGCCGCTTGGTCAACTTCGATGCCCTGGTCGAAGAAGGCATGATCGCGCGCGAGGACCTGGCGCTATTCGACTTCGCCGATACCGCCGAAGACATCTGGGCACGGCTGCTGGCACGGGGGCTGGAGGTGGCGAAGTAAGGGCCTGAGGCGGAATAAGCAAGGCGGGAGCTTCGCCCCTCGACCCCACCAAGTCCGGAGCGCGCCTTCGCGCGACGGCCGTCGCCCTTGGAACCCCTTACTTGAGTGTTGTTTGGGGACGGGGGCCATGGGTTTGTTACACCCCCCGTGATGGCCCCCTTCCCCAAACAACACTTAAACAAATGGAGT
>JBBQOT010000776.1:0-1815 GCA_038331165.1 Acetobacterales bacterium | reverse complement strand
AACATCGTGCTGCTTGGCGTGCTGATCCTGCGACCGCAGGGCCTGTTCGGCCAGGTCATCCGCAAGCGGGTGTAGGGAGCACGCCATGAACCGGCTCAAGACCAGCTACGAACAGGACCTTCGCCTGGCGCGCAGGCGGTGGGACGTTCCTTGCTACGGCCTGCTGCTGGTCGCATTGCTGCTGGTGCCTCAATTCGCCAGCACGTTCTATGTCGGCGAAATCTCGTTCGTGTTCATCTACTCAATCGCCGGCGTCGGGCTGATGCTGTTGACCGGATACACCGGGCTGGTGAGCCTGGGGCATGCGGCGTTCCTGGGCATCGGCGCCTACGCCAATGCGATCCTGCTGGCCAATGGCGTGCCATTCGCGCTGTCGCTGCCGCTGTCCGGGTTGATCGCGGCGTTTGCCGGCGTTGTGATCGGCATACCGACCTTGCGCATGAGCGGGCTGTACCTTGCCATCGCCACGCTGGCCTTCGGCAGCATCGTCATCCTGGTGGGCGAGAAATGGCACTCGCTGACCGGCGGGTTCGACGGCTTCCCGGTGCCGCACCCCAGCGTGCTCGGCTATGTGCTGGAGGGACCCTCGGCGGTCTACTACATGGCGCTGGGGGTGCTGGTGGCGGTGCTGCTGGTGGCGATGAACATCCTGCGCGCGCCGCTGGGCCGGGCGATGGTGGCAATCCGCGACAGCGAGATCTCGGCCCAGTCGATGGGCATCAACCTGGCCTTCTACAAGACGGTGGTCTTCGCCATCTCGGCCGGCATCACCGGGTTGGCCGGCGCATTGTTCGGCCACTACGTGCGCCACCTGGCGCCCGACTCCTTCGGGATTTTGCTGTCGATCCAGCTGGTGACCATCGTGTTCATCGGCGGGTTGGGCTCGCTGCATGGCGCGGTGTTCGGCGCAGCCTTCGTGGCGATGCTGCCGCAGGCGATCGCACTGGTGCGCGACGACCTGCCGTTCGGCATGGGCCGACTGCCGGGACTGGAGCCGTCGCTGTTCGGGTTGATCCTAGTGCTGGTGATCATGTTCGAGCCATCCGGCATCCATGGCCGCTGGCTGAAGACCAAGCGCTGGTTCAAGTCGTTCCCGCTACACAAGCGCGCGGCATTCCGGCGGCAGAAAACCTATGCGAAATCGGACCGTCTGAGATGAGCGGCTATTTTTCCTCACGCGATCTGGCGATGCGCTTCGGCGGCATCCGCGCCGTTGAAGGTGTCAGCTTCGACGTGCAACGCGGCGAAGTATTCTCGATCATCGGCCCGAACGGCGCGGGCAAGACGACGATCTTCAACATGATCAGCCGCATCTACACCCCGAGCGGCGGCACGCTGCATTTCGACGGGCATGACATTACCCGCATCGCGCCGCACCGCATCGCCGGGCTGGGCATTGCGCGCACCTTTCAGAATATCGAGCTGTTCGCCAATGCCAGCCTGCTGCAGAACCTGCTGATCGGCCGGCACTGCCATTCCAGCGTGTCGGTGCTGTCGCAACTCGGCTTCCTGCCGAATGTGCGGCGCGCCGAGGTGGAACACCGCAAGCGCGCCGAGGAGGTGATTGAGTTCCTCGGCCTGCAACGCAACCGCGACCAGTTGATCGCCAATCTGCCGTATGGCGTGCGCAAGGTGGTCGAACTGGGCCGCGCCTTGTGCACCCAGCCGAAGCTGCTGCTGCTCGACGAGCCGTCCTCGGGCCTGAACGTCGAGGAGACCGACGAGATGGCCTTCTGGATCGAGGACATCAAGAAGGACCTGGGCATCACCATCATCATGGTGGAGCACGACATGAAGCTGGTGTCTGCCGTGTCC
>JBBQOT010000775.1:0-1815 GCA_038331165.1 Acetobacterales bacterium | reverse complement strand
CCTTCACTGCCCATTACCTGGCGTTCGGGCCTCCCACCGAGGGCAAATGCGTACGAATCACGCCGCCGCGAGCGTGAGGTGAGCGCAAATCAAGGGCTGGTGAGCCTCGAGCAAAGCGTTGAGTCGACCGCCAAGCCAAGGCGCGCCAGGCCGAACTGCTCGCCGCCAACGGCGGCCGCGAGGCCGTCATCGCCCGCGGCGACCTCGGCTTCACGCCCGCGCCGGGTGTGGCCGCCACTTTCATGTGACCGACGTTTCGAGGAACCCGATGCGACTTCGCCTCCACTGCATTTCAGCTGCGCTGCTCGCCTGCGCCGGCATCTCCACTGCGCCACTCGCGCAAGCCCAGGCCTGGCCGACGAAGCCTTTGCGCCTGATCGTTGCCTACCCCGCCGGCGGCGGTCTCGACTTCGTTTCGCGTACCGTGGCACAGCGGCTCGGCGAAATGCTGGGCCAGCAGGTGGTGGTGGAGAACCGCGCCGGTGCGAGCGGCTCGATCGGCGCCGATTTCGTCGCCCGTTCCGCGCCCGACGGCTACACCCTGCTCATGGCCTCGCCAGCCGAGGTCGTCGTCGGCCCCGCGGCCGGCCAGAAGTTGCCCTACAACCCCGAGACCGACCTGCTGCCGATTGCCCTGGCCGGCGAGACGCCGCTGGTGATCGTGATCAACCCGGCGGTGCCCGCGAAGAGCGTGGCCGAGCTCATCGCTTACGCGAAAGCCAACCCCGGCAAGCTGAGCTATGGCACGCCGGGCACGGGCAGTTCGATGCAGTTCGCCGGTGAGGCCTTCAACGCCGGCGCCGGCACGCAGATCCTGCACGTGCCCTACAAGGGCGCAGCCCCTGCCATCAACGACGCGCTCGGCAACCAGGTGCCGATGGCGATCGTCGGGATGCCGCCCACGGTGGGCCACGTGAAGTCGGGCAAGCTACGGGCCATTGCAGTGACCTCCGCCAAGCGCTCTGCCGCGATGCCCGATGTGCCGGCCATCACCGAGCTCAAGGGGATGGGCGACTATCGCTTCACGAACTGGATGGGCCTGTTCGCACCGGCGAAGACGCCGCCGGCAGTAGTCGACCGCATTGGCGCCGAAGTCGCCAAGATGATGCAGGAGCCAGCGATGCGGCAACGCCTGGCCGACAACGGCGTCGAGCCGCAAGGCGCGCGCGGCCCTGAGTTCGATGCCTTTCTCAAGGCCGAGCGGCAGCGCTACAGCAAAGTCGCGGCCGAACGCGGCATCAGGTTCGAAGAATGATTCGCTGCGCCGCCGGCCTGGCGCGACCATCCAACGCAGAAGGGATATTCATGTCACGCCCCTATCGCCTACTGGCCAGGCTCGCCTGCACTGCGGGTGCGCTCATCATCGCTGCGTCTGCCGCAGCCACCTACCCGGACAGGCCGGTCAAGATCATTGTCCCCTTCAGCCCCGGCGGCGTCACCGACGTGGTGGCACGCAGCCTCGCCGCGCGGCTGCAGCAGATGTGGAACCAGACCGTGGTGGTGGAGAACCGCCCCGGTGCTGGCGGCAACCTCGGCGCCGACGTGGTGGCCAAGTCGCAGGCCGACGGCTACACCGTCCTCCTGGCTTCGCCGGCCGAGATCGTCATCAACCCGCATCTGTACGCCCGCATGCCGTACGAGCCGGGTCGGGACCTGACGCCGGTGACCAAGATCGCCGCTGCGCCGCTGGTGCTGGTGGTCCACCCATCGGTGCCGGCGCGCACCATCCCCGAGTTGGTGTCCTGGATCAAGACCCAGCCCGGTGGCGTGAGCTACGCGTCGTCGGGCACCGGCGGCCCGCAGCACCTCGCCGGC
>JBBQOT010000774.1:0-1820 GCA_038331165.1 Acetobacterales bacterium | reverse complement strand
CTCATGGCCCCCACCTAGGCGTCGTGATGCGCCGCGGCAAGGCATCTCGCCGTGCGCGCCTGCACGGCCTACACGGGCAGCCATGCTGCGCAGCGTCTTCACCGTCGGCGGCTGGACCATGGCCAGTCGGCTCCTGGGCTTCGTCCGGGACATCCTGATCGCCGCCCTGCTCGGCGCCGGGCCGATCGCCGACGCCTTCTTCGTCGCCAACCGCCTGCCGAACCTGTTCCGCCGCCTGTTCGGCGAGGGCGCCTTCAACGCCGCCTTCGTGCCATCCTTCGCCACCCTGCTGGCCCGCGACGGCCACGACAGCGCCCGCCGTTTCGCCGAGCAAACCATCGCGGTCATGGCATTCTGGCTGCTGGCGCTCACCCTGCTGTGCATGATCGCCATGCCCGTCATCATGCTCGGCTTCGCCCCGGGCTTTGCCGACGAGCCGCAGAAATTCGCCCTCACCGTCGACCTCGCCCGCATCGCCTTCCCCTATATGCCGCTGATCTGCCTCACCGCCCTGCTCTCCGGCGTGCTGAACGGGCTCGACCGCTTCGCCGCCGCCGCCGCCGCCCCGGTGATCTACAATCTCGTCTCCATCGCCTGCATGCTGTGGCTGGTGCCCTACGTCCCCACCGTCGGCCACGCCCTGGCCTGGGGCGTCAGCGTCTCCGGCGTGTTCCAGCTCGCCTTGCTGCTGTTCGCCGTGCGCCGCGCCGGCATGCGCCTCACCCTGCCACGCCCGCGCCTCACGCCGGATATCCGCGCACTCCTGCGCCGCATGGGTCCCGGTGTGCTCGGCGCCGGGGTCACCCAGGTGAACATGTCGGTCGACGTGGTCATCGCCACCCTGCTGCCCGCCGGCACCGCCTCGATCCTCTATTACGCCGACCGCCTGAACCAGCTCCCGCTGGCCGTCATTGGCGTCGCCGTCGGCACCGCCCTGCTGCCCCGCCTGTCGCGCGCCGTTGCCGTCGCCGAGGCCGGCGGCGATGCCCGCCCGCCCCTGGCCGAGCTGAACCGCGCCATCGGCTACGCCCTGGTGCTCACCCTGCCGGCCGCCATCGCCCTGGTCGCCGTCGGCGTGCCCATCGTCGACGTGCTGTTCCGCCGCGGCGCCTTCGATGCCGCCACCGTGGCCCTCACCGCCCAGGCGCTCGCCGCCTACGCCGTCGGCCTGCCCGCCTTCGTGCTGATCAAGGTGCTCGCCCCCGCCTTCTTCGCCCGCGGCGACACCGCCATGCCGGTGAAGATCGGCCTGTGGTGCATCGCGCTGAACCTGGCGCTGAACGTGGCGCTGATGGGTCCGCTGCAGCACATGGGCCCGCCGCTCGCCTCCAGCCTGTCCAACTGGGCCAACGTCGTGGCACTCGCCGTCGTGTTGCTGCGGCGCGGCCACCTGGTAGCCGACCGCGCCCTGCTGGCCGGGGTGGCGCGCATGGCCCTGGCCGGCCTGGCGATGCTGGCCGCACTCTATTGGCTGAACCGCCTGGCCTACGCGCCGCTGGCCGCCGACGCCCTGTGGCGCTGGGCCGGCCTGGCCGCCCTGGTCGGCGGCGGCATGGCGGCATACGGCCTGGCCGCCATGGCGCTCGGCGTGCTCGACCCGCGGCGCCTGCTACGGCGGGGCCGGGATTGACGGCACCGCCGCTTCCGCCGGAAAACCCCGTCTCCGCAAAGGACATTCGACCCATGCAGCGCATCTTCTCGGGCATCCAGCCCTCCGGCATCCCCACCCTGGGCAACTACCTCGGCGCGATGCGGAACTGGGTGAAGCTGCAAGACGCGCACGAATGCCTCTATTGCGTCGTCGACCTCCACGCCATCAC
>JBBQOT010000773.1:0-1823 GCA_038331165.1 Acetobacterales bacterium | reverse complement strand
GACGGCCTTTGGAAACCCGTTTTTTTTCAATAATATGAGGTCCAGGGGCTCGGCCCGTCGCGCGAAGGCGCGCTCCGGACCTGGTGGGTCCAGGGCAGAGCCCTGGCCTTGTCTTGCTTCTTCCCCCCTGGAGGGTCGCATGCGCCTCACCCGCCGCACGATGTTGCTGAGCTTCGCCGTGCCATCCCTGGCACATGCGCAGGGCGACGGGCCGACGGTCCCGATCGCTGCCTTGAACGCCGCGTTGCGCGCCGGGATGAAGGCTGGGCGCGCCAGCCCGTTCGCCACCCGCGCCGCCGCCCTGCGCCCAGCGGTGGAGCGCGCCTTCGATCTCTCGGCGATCCTGCAGGCCTCGGTCGGGCCACGTTTCGCCGGCTTCGCCGAGCCGGCACAGCGTGCGTTGCTAGAGGCATTCACCGCCTTCACGGTGGCCACCTGGGTGGCCAATTTCGACATCGATGGCGGCGAGACCTTCGAACTCACGCCGCAGACTCGCGCCAGCGGCAGTGACGAGGTGGTGTCGACCCGCATCGTGCCGGCCAGCGGCGAGGCGACGCGGTTGGATTACGTGATGCGTAAGCTGGCAGGGGGGTGGAAAGCGGTGGATATCCTGCTGAACGGCACCATCAGCCGGGTGGCGGTGCAGCGCTCCGATTTCCGCAGCCTGGTGGCCGCCGGCGACCCTGCCCCGCTTTTGGCCAGCTTGCGCAGCCGTGCCGCGGGGTTGGCCGGGGGCGGCCCCTGATCGGGATACTTGCCGGCCTGGTTGCCGTGGCGGGCATCGGGCAATGCCTCGCCGGCTGGCACGCAGTGCGTCGCTTTGCCCGCGCCGTGCCGGCACCCGACCCGGCCGAATGGCCGCCGGTCTTGCTGCTCAAGCCACTGCACGGCGACGAGCCTCTGCTGGAACAGGCGCTGGCCACCGCCTGTACCCAGGATTATCCCGGGCTGCGCATCGTCTGTGGCGTGCAGGACCCGGCCGATCCGGCGATCGCGGTGGTCGAGCGGTTGCGCGCACGTTTCCCCGCGCGTGACATCACGCTGGTGGCCGATGCCACGCCGCACGGGGCGAACCGCAAGATCGGAAACCTGATCAACATGTTGGGCGCCGTTCCTGCCGCGGTGGAGGGCGAGGTGGTGGTGATCGCCGACAGCGACATCCACGCCGCACCCGACTGGCTGCGCCGTGTGGTCGCGGCATTGGCGCAACCCGGGGTGGGGTTGGCGACCACATTGTATGTGGGCAGGGCCGCGCGGCCAGGGATCACCGAGCATCTCGGCTGCACTGCGATCACCCACACCTTCCTGCCCGGCGCCCTGCTCGCCCGCGCGCTGGGCCGGCAGGATTGCCTGGGCGCCACCATGGCCCTGCGCGCCGAAACCCTGGCCGCGGTCGGCGGGTTGCCGGCACTGGCAGACCACCTGGCCGACGACAACGAGCTGGGTCGGCTGGTGCGGGCACACGGCCTGGCGGTAGCGCTGGCCGCCACAGTGCCGGCAACGACGGTGGCCGAGGCACGGTTGCCTGAGCTGCTGAGCCACGAGCTGCGCTGGGCCCGCACCATTCGCGCCCTGGTGCCCGCCGGCTTCGCGCTGTCTGCGCTGCAATACCCCATCGCCTGGGCGGTTCTGGCGCTGGTCCTGTCGTGGCAAGCCTGGGCGGCCGGGCTGGTGGTGTTGGCCTGGGCAATGCGGGCGCTGGCGGCGCGCGGCATCGACCGGGCGCTGGGTCAGGCACAAACCGGCGCCACGATGGCCCTGTTGCCGCTGCGCGACGTGCTGTCGCTCGGCCTGGTGGTCGCCGCTCATTTCGGCCGTCGGGT
>JBBQOT010000772.1:0-1826 GCA_038331165.1 Acetobacterales bacterium | reverse complement strand
CTCGTCGTTGAGCACCAACAGCACGCCCATGCCGCGCGATTGCGGGCAGGCGGCGACGCGGATGGCGTTGACCAGGTTGAGGCCGGCATCGGTGGAGAGCGCGCTGGCCGGGCGCTGGCTGCCGACCAGCACCACGGGGATGTCGACCTTGAGCGTCAGGCTGAGGAAATAGGCGGTTTCCTCCATCGTCGCGGTGCCGTGGCCGATGACGATGCCGGCCAGGCCGGGGGTCTCGGCCACCAGGCGGTCGCATTCCAGCACCAGCGCCTTCCAGTCGGCGAAGGTGATGTGATGGCTGGCCACTGCCTTGAAGTCGACCGGGATGATCTCGGCCACCGCGTGCGCGTCGGGGAAGCGTGCCAGGATGGCGCTGGCCTGCATGATGCCGTCCGGCCCGCCATAGTCCATCAGGGTGAGCGGCGTCGGGCCCAGCGAGGCCATGGTGCCGCCGGTGCCGATAAAGGCGACTTTCGCACGGTTCACGCCACCACTCCGGGGCGGCGGGCGTGCCAGTCGGTATCGCGCTGGAAGGCGTCGGCGATGCGCAACAGCCGCGCCTCGGCGAAGGGGCGGCCGGAGAGTTGCAGGCCGATCGGGCAGCCGTTCGGGTCGAAGCCGCTGTTCAGGCTGATGCTGGGCAGGCCGAGATAGTTGAACGGGCGCGTGTTGACCGAGACGGCCATGAATTTCTGTTCCGTGCCCGGCGGGCCGTGGTCGATATCGGTTTCGGCCAAAGTGGGGATGCAGGTCGGGATGGTGGGCGCGGCCAGCACGTCGACCTTGGCGAACACCTCGCGGCAGAACTGCTTCAGCACCGGGCCGCGCTGGGCCTGGGCTTCCACGTAGTAGACGCCGGGGATGGCGTAGCCGGGGTAGATGCGGCCGGACAAATTCTGGGCGTAGGATTGCGACTGCTCGCGCATCCAGTTGGCGTGGATGGTGGCGGATTCGACGCGCGACAGCACCCCGACATAGGCGCTGATGGCATCCATCAGCGGCAACTCGATCGGCACCAGGATGGCGCCGCGGGCCTTCAGCACCTGCATCGCCGCGTCGAAGGCTTCGCGCACCGGCGCGTCGGCGGTGTCGAAGAAGTAGTTATGCGGGATACCTATCCGCTGCCCCCTGACGTCGCCGTCCAGCCCCGCCTCGTAGTCGGGCACCGGCTCGCGGGCGCTGGTCGGGTCCTTCGGGTCGTGCCCGGCGATGATGCCCAGGATGCGCGCGCAATCCTTCGCCGAGCGCGCGAGCGGCCCCACATTGTCCGCCGAGAACGACAGCGGCATCACGCCGTAGCGGGAAACCCGGGTCTGGGTGGGCTTGATGCCGGTCACCCCACAGGCCGCGGCCGGCAGGCGGATCGAGCCGCCGGTATCCGACCCCAGCGAGGCCGGCGTCACGCCCGAGGCCACCGCGGCGCCCGAGCCGGAGGAGGAGCCGCCGGTGATGTAGGGCGGGTTCCACGGGTTGTGGCAGTCGCCGAAGGCGCGGTTGTGGCCGGTGGGGTTCTGGGCGAACTCGGCCATGTTGAGGCCGGCGAAGCTAAACGCGCCCTCCTCGGCCAGGCGCTCGATAACGGTGCAGGTATAGTCGGGCACGAAGTCACGTCGAATCGCCGAGCCGCAGGTGCTGGGGCGGCCGGCCTGATAGTACATATCCTTGTGCGCCAGCGGGATGCCGAACAGTTTTCCCCGGGCGCGGCCCGAGGCCATGGCCGAATCGGCGGCGAAGGCATCGGCGCGGGCGCGCTCGCGGTCCACCCAGATGGTGGCGTTGATCACCGGGTTCACCTGGTCGAGCCGGGCCAAATAGGCATCCACCAGCGC
>JBBQOT010000771.1:0-1844 GCA_038331165.1 Acetobacterales bacterium | reverse complement strand
AATCGCACTTGCCCCCACCGGCTCCCACCCGCCATCCGCCACCGCCACCGGCTTGCCGCCATCCCACGGCCGCCCAACGCTGGCCTTGCGCCCGGCATGGCCGATCTGGATCGCCGGCACCGCCCCGCCACTGGCAATGATCTTGGCCAGCCGGCCCAGCAAATGCTGATGCGCCGGGTTGTATGCCCCCAGGCACTGCGCCGTAATCCGCCCCACCGCACTCACATGCGTCGCCTCCGCCATCACAATCCCGGCCCCGCCCATCGCCTTGGCGCCCAACTGCTGGATATGCCAGTCATCGCCCAACCCGTCAGTCGCGCTGTACTGGCACATCGGCGCCACACAAATGCGGTTGCGGGCGGTCACCGAGCGGAAAGCGATCGGCTGGAAAAGCTGCGGCAGCGACATGCGGGTGCTCCAGGGTTCACCGATCCGTTAGGCTGCGCCGGCAAGGCTGGCAAGCCGCCCACCCCTACCGGCGCGCGCCCCGATCCCGTAATCACACGGTCATGAACATCCTCTCCATCCAGTCCTGGGTCGCCTACGGCCACGTGGGCAATGCCAGCGCCGTCTTCCCGCTCCAACGCCTCGGCGCCGAGGTCTGGGCGGTCAACACCGTGCAGTTCTCCAACCACACCGGCTACGGCTCCTGGACCGGCGACGTCTACACCGGCGCCCAGGTCGCCAAGATCATCGAAGGCATCGAGGCCCGCGGCGCCTTCCCCCGCTGCGATGCCGTGCTATCCGGCTACATGGGCGACCGCGCCATCGGGAGCGCCATCATCGATGCCGTCCGCCGGGTGAAACTGGCCAACCCCGCCGCACTCTACTGCTGCGACCCGGTAATCGGCGACGACGACACCGGCGACTATGTCCGCCCCGGCATCGCCGATTTCATGCGCGACCACGCCGTGCCCGCCGCCGACATCATCACCCCCAACCGCTACGAGGCCGAGCGCCTCACCGGCCGCCCCATCGCCACCCTGGCCGACGCAAAATCCGCCATCGCCGAACTCCAGGCACGCGGCCCGCGCACCGTGCTCATCACCAGCCTGCGCACCGATGCCACCCCGGCCGATGCCATGGACATGATCGTCGGCGAGGCCGGCCAGTACTACCTGTTGCGCACTCCGCTGGAAGCCGTGCAGGTCAACGGCGCGGGCGACGCCATCTCCGCTTTGTTCCTGTTCCACCGCCACGCCACCGGCAGCGCTGCCGAAGCGCTGTCGCGCGCCGGCTCGTCGATCCACGGCGTGCTGCGCCGCACCGCACGCGCCGGTGCGCGCGAAATCCTCACGGTCGCCGCCCAGGATGAATTCGTCGCCCCCACAACCGTCTTCACCGCCACCCAAGTCTGACGACCATCGCCCTGCCGCGATTCCGCCGCAACCTCGGAGCATTCTGCCGCGATGACATTCCTGGGCACCTATCTGCGCGTATTGGCCACGCTGCGCCCCAACCTGGGCGTGGCGATCGCCCTGGTGCTCGCCAACATCATCGTCGCCGTGCTGCAATTCATGGACCCGCTGCTGTTCGGCCGCGTCATCGAGCTGCTGACCCGCGCGACCGACCTGCCCGCCGAGACGCTGTGGCGCGAGGGTGCCACGCTGCTGGGCCTGTGGGCCACGGTCGGCATCCTCGGCATCCTCGCCAGCATCGTCTCCTCGGTGCAGGCCGAGCGACTGGCCCACCGCCACCGCCTCGCCGCGATGAACCGCTATTTCGGCCATGTCCTTACCTTGCCGCCGGAGTTCCACGGCGACGCCCATTCCGGCCGCCTGGTCAAGGTGATGATCGGCGGCGCCGACGCGATGTTCTGGCTGTGGCTGAGCTTCTTCCGCGAC
>JBBQOT010000770.1:0-1849 GCA_038331165.1 Acetobacterales bacterium | reverse complement strand
TGGCAGGCACCAGGACACCTGAAGCTGGCATCATCGTGGCCGGAAGCGTTGCTGCTGCCGCCGCCGCGTTCCCTGGGGACTCGCGTCCTGTGCAGGTCGAGTCAAACTTTTCGGACCCGGCCTTCGCCACTTGGTTCGGCGTGCAAACCGCCACGGACGTGCGTTGGATGGTTGGCGCTTACGACCAGGTCTCGAGCGCCGCCACGACCAGCCAGCGCCGCGCGGTCATGTCGTCGAAGAATCCGAACGAAGACTTCTTCAACGCCAACCTGGACTCAAGGGTGAGCGGGTCCAACAACGGCGGTTTAGCAGCCTTTTTCAATCCGGGTGGCCTGTCCAGGACGGGCACCCTCACATTTGGCCAAGCCGACACTGGCGCGAATGGAGGTCTGGACCTGAACACGCTGGGCACGGTGGGCGACAGCTCGTCCTTGTTCTACGTGGTGCGCACCGCCTTCACTGGCAGCAGCAGCAACCCGGCCAACGTGACGGCCTTCGGCAACAGCCTGAACCTGGCGACAGTGACGCTGGAAGCCAACGGTGACTTCATCTACTCGCTCGACTCCGCTGTCGCGCCGGTGCCGCTGCCCCCGGCCTTGTGGCTGATGGGCGCCGGCCTTGCCGCCATTGGCGGCGTGGTGCGCCGCCGTCGCGCCGACGCGCAGCAGGCCTAAGCCAGCAACTCCCCGGGTCTTCCCGCTGGCCGCCCTGCGCGGCCGGCTGGGCGGAGCCCTGTCGACCCCTTTTCGGAAACACTGTTCCTGAAACCCTTCAAAACCTGAAAGCATAGACATGAAACTGAACAAGCTCGCCCTCGGCGTCGCCGCCATCGCCGGCATCTCCACGATGCCCGCCTTCGCGCTGACCGCCAGCACCTACAACGCGACCAACGCGATGGAGATCTATGTCTCGGGCGCCACGGCCATGGACGTGGGACTTGAGAACGCCTCGTTGGCGATGTGTGTCTCCGGCACGGCACACCGCTACACCGTCAGCAACCAGCTGGTGCTGCTGTGCACGCCCGACGGCACCAAGATCGGTGGTTTGGCGGGCCGCACCCAGCTGGCTATCCACAAGCACTCGGTCGGCGGCTCGGGCAACGGCGTCGCTCCAGTTAACAACAACATCCCGCTGCCGTTCCTGGACCTGGTGAAGATCGCGTCGAGTTGCGCGGCCGCCACCGCCGCCGGCACCAGCATTGCCTGCACTGAAGCAACCGCCACGCTGACCACAACCGTCGTCGCCCCCCTGGGCATCTCTGACGTCGAGCCGCAGTTCTTCGGCGCCGCTATCGGCACCTACGACAACCTGTCGATCGAGCCGCTGGCCACCGTGATCTTCGGCATGCCCGTTACCACCACGGCCTACACCGCCTTGCAAGTAGCCCAGGGTCTGACGGCCATTCCCGCGACCGATCCGGCCAGCATCCCCACGCTGTCGTCGGCGCAGATCACCTCCATGTTCACGCAGGAAGGTCAGTCCTGGGCCGCCCTAACCGGCGCAGCGCTGACCGACGACCTCGTGTATGTGGCCCGTCGCGCCGATTCATCCGGCACGCAGAAGACCTACGAAGCGGTGATTGCCCGCACCTTGAACGGCATTACCACGGGCAAGAGCTGCTACGCCGCCTTGCCGGCCTTCCTGGCTGGCCCGCCGGCCCTGGACAACAACGCCGCCAACCTGGCATGTGACGGCAGCAACCTGGTCGTGAACAACAGCGGCTCCAGTCAGGTCGCGGCCTGCCTGAACCGCTTCAACGCGGTTGGCAAGGGCGCCATCGGCACGCTCACCACCGAGGCCGTCAGCACCACCGGCTGGAAGCATGTGCGCATCAACGGCCAGTTGCCCA
>JBBQOT010000769.1:0-1851 GCA_038331165.1 Acetobacterales bacterium | reverse complement strand
AACCCCCCAGCGCCCCCCCCCCCCAACCCAACACACACGACAGGGGCTCCACGGGCGCCGGCCGCCGCGCGAAGGCGCGCTCCGGACTTGGTCGGGTCGAGGGGCGAAGCCCCCGCCTTGCTTATTCCACCTCAGGCCCTTAGGTCATCCCGTTAGCGATGCCGTCGAGGGCCGCGTGCTTCAGCACCACGATCTCGGCGTTGTTCGGGATCTCGATCATCTTCTCGGCCTTGAAGCGCGACAGGGTGCGGCTGACCGTCTCGATGGTCAGGCCGAGATAGTCCGCGATGTCGCTGCGCGTCATCGGCAGGTGGATGCGCTCCTTCGTGCCCGCCGCCGCGGCGCCGTTACAATGCGGGAGCAGGGCGGCGCGTGCGACGAGGAATGAGGCGAGCCGCTCGCGCGCCGTCTTGCGGCCCAGCAACAGCATCTGCTCCTGCGCCACCACCAGTTCGTGGGAGGCAACCTCCAGCAGCTTCTTCTCCAGCGCCGGGAAATCGTCGAGCAGGCCGCGCAGCTTGCTGCGGCTGAAGCGGCAGATGCGCACCGGCTCCAGCGCCTCGGCACTGAAGGCATAGCCGGCGGAGACGGCCAGGCCGAGGAAATAACCGATGCCGGCAAAGCCGGTCACCTGCCGCCGCCCATCCGGCAGCAGCTTGAAGAGCTTGGCGGTGCCGGAGGTGACGTTGAAGAAGTGCTCGGCCGGGTCGCCTTCCTGGATGAAGGTGTGGCCCGGTTGCACCGACATGGTCACGGCTGCGGCACCCAGCTTCTCCAGATCGGCGTCGTCGATCACGCTGCACACGCTGAACGGGCGCGCCTGGCAATGCAGACACACATTCGGGTCGCGGTGCGCGTCAATGACGAGGGGCCGGGCCCGGATCATCGTGCTCATGGGCGCTCCTGGCGGCGAATATCCCGTCGCCCCTATGGAAAGCACCATACAGTGGAAATCGGAGCACCGTGAACCTCTATTTCGCAACCCTCGCTTGTCGGGGTTGATCTGGGTCAAGGAAGTGCGGCCGCGCGAGGGCCATGTTTCGACGATGCCCCCGGATGCCACCCCCGACCCTGGCCTGCGCTGCGAGGACCTTGCGCCCGACGCGGCGGGGACGGTGTTCCCGCTGCTGCGCGAGGCGATTCCCGGCCTGTTGCTGCCCGTCTGGCTCCGTTTCGCCCGCCGGGTGACCGCACCACGCCGCGCCGGCCAGTCGGGCATCAAGGTGGTGCGCCGATCACCGCGGCCGATGCCCTGTGGCCTGTTCATCTGGCGGCGCGACGACGACCTGGAGCATGGTGCGGTGCTGGTGGCCGAGCACCTGCTGGCGATCGACCTGCTCGACCCCGAACCCGTAATGGCGATGCTGGTCCGCGAGCTGGAGGCGCTGGCCCCGCGCCTGGGCTGCGGCGGCATCCGCACCATGGTGATCCGGCCCGACGCACCGCTGGCCGCCCACCTGCTGACCGCCGGCCACGCCACGGAAGGGGCAGCGATGTGGAAGCAGTTGGCGCCATTGCCAGACCGGCCGGCGCGCAAAGTAAAGTGACAAGGCGTTTTGGCTCCAGCCGCCGCCCACCTATAATCCGTGGCAGCACCCATCGCCGGGACCATCCGATTGCCCTTTTCCCACGTGCACGCCCTCGCACCTGACGCCGCCGAACGCCTGCTGGCCCGCCATCTCGCGGCCTTCGGGGCGGTGACGTTGTTGGTGCTGGGCGACGTGATGCTCGACCGCTACGTTCACGGCGAGGTCCGCCGCATATCGCCCGAAGCGCCGATCCCGGTGCTGCGCGCGCGCAGCCGCCGCAGCGTCCTCGGCGGCGCCGGCAACGTGGCGGAGAACGCGGTGG
>JBBQOT010000768.1:0-1857 GCA_038331165.1 Acetobacterales bacterium | reverse complement strand
GTTGTGATCATCGGCGCCGGCGCCTCCGGGGCGGCCTTCGCTTGGTCCATGGCCGAGACCAAGATGCGCATCGTCTGCCTGGAACAGGGCGACTGGAACAACCCGGCCGACTTCCCCGCCACCCGCCGCGATGCCGAAGCCCGCAACGGCGGCGACTGGGCAATCAGCCCCAACCGCCGCCAGCGCGTCACCGACTACCCGATCGTCGAAGCCGCCTCCTGCATCAAGGTCGCCAACTTCAACGGCGTCGGCGGCGGCACCGTGCTGTATGGCGCCCACACGCCGCGCTTCCACCCCAGCGATTTCCGCGTGAAATCGCTCGACGGTGTGGCCGAAGACTGGCCGATCGACTACGCCACCCTCGCCCCGTTCTACGACCTCAACGACCGCATGATGGGCGTCTCCGGCCTGGCCGGCGACCCCGCCTATCCGCCCAAGACGGTGCCGATGCCCCCGCTGCCGATGGGCCGTTCCTCGGAGATCGTCGGCCGTGGCTTCAACAAGCTCGGCTGGCACTGGTGGCCCAGCGACAGCACCATCGCCTCCACCGACTACGACGGCCGCCCTCCCTGCATCAACCTCGGCCTCTGCACCGCCGGCTGCGCCCAGGGGGCCAAGGGCAGCACCGACATCACCTACTGGCCAAAGGCGATCCGTGCCGGCGTGGAACTGCGCACCCGCTGCCGCGTGCGGGAAATCACAATCGGCCCCGACGGCATGGCCACCGGCGTGATCTACTACGACGCCGACGGCATCGAACACTTCCAGCCCGCCCACATCGTCGTCATGGCCTGCAACGGCATCGGCACCCCGCGCATTCTGCTGAACTCTAAATCCGAACGCTTCCCCAACGGCCTGGCCAATTCGTCGGACCAGCTTGGCCGCAACCTGATGTTCCATCCCTACGTCAGCATCTTCGGCTGGTTCCACGATGAGCTCGACGGCGAACGCGGCCCCGACAACGCCATGTGGAGCCACCAGTTCTACGAAACCGACACCACGCGGGGCTTCACCCGCGGCTTCATCTGGGAATTCAGCCGCGGCCAAGGCACCGCGGCCACCGCCATCGACGGCCTGCAAACCGGCACCATCCCCTGGGGCCCCGCCCACCACGAAGCCTACCGCCGCTACCACCGCCGCGGCACCGGCCTGGGCGCCATCCTCGAAGACCTGCCGGAGCCCAACAACCGCGTCACCCTCGACCCCACGCTAACGGACTCCAACGGCATCCCCGCCCCCCACATCGCCTACACGCTCAGCGACAACAGCCGCCGCATGATCGACTTCGCCATCGCCCGCGGCACCGAAGTGCTCAAGGCCGCCGGCGCCTACGCGGTGGAATCCGAAGGCCCCCTGCCCTATGGCGGCTGGCACCTGATGGGCACCGCCCGCATGGGCCGGAACCCGCAAACCTCGGTGGTCAACGAATGGGGCCGCGCCCACGATGTGAAGAACCTGTTCGTCATCGACGGCTCCCTGTTTGTTACCTCCGCCGGCGTCAACCCCACTCCCACCATCCAGGCCTTGGCCCTGTACATTGCCGACACGATGAAGCAACGCCTCGCCACCTTGTTCGAGTAGGAGGAAGGATGTTCTTTTTTGAAAAAAAGAACCAAAAAACTTTCATCCGTTTAAGGCGGGTGTTTGGCCCAATTCTTCCCTTAACGGATAAAAGTCTTTTTGCTTCTTTTTCTACAGAAAAAGAAGATTCTTACTTCCTTCCCACAACAAAGCTCCAGGAAGCCGCCCATGCCTGACGACATCGCCGACGTCCTGATCATAGGTGCCGGAGCCTCCGGCGCCGCCGTTGCCTGGTCGCTGGCCGAAACCAAGATGCGCATCGTCTGCCTCGAACAG
>JBBQOT010000767.1:0-1865 GCA_038331165.1 Acetobacterales bacterium | reverse complement strand
CGGGTCGGGCACGTAGCCCAGACGATCGGCGGCTTGGGTGACCAGGTGCACCAGCTCGGGGTCGACCGCGCGCTCGCCACGCAGGGCCCGCGACACGGTGATCGGGCTCACCCCGGCCTCCACCGCCACCTCGGCCAGCGTCACCCGGCCGGTGGCGCGGCGGCTTTTTCGGGCAGCGAAGGGATGGGTCACTAGGGTATTTGCTGAGGAGGAGAGCGTCGCGAAGCTCTTAGGATAGCGCTATCTTATGTGCAACGCCAACTCCATTCCGCCATCAAGCGTCACACCGATGCAGCATTTTCAGCGTGCGGCACCGGTTTTTATGGCGCCGTTCGGACAGCGCTATCCAAAGCAAGCCATCTGACGCCAACCTCACCCTCTCGCACCGCCTCCCCCTTCGAAAGCGCCCTGTGTCCCTGCCCGATATTTATGCCGTTCCTGGCCTGCACCCGTTCTACATGAACGCACTGAAAAGCAGCTTCACCGTGCATGTGGACCCGATGTCCGATGACCCATCCGGCTTCTATGCGCTGGCGCCGCGCATCGTGGGTCTGGCGGCGTCGGGTGAGTCCAAAGTGCCTGGATCACTGATGGCGCAGCTTCCTGAGCTGAAAGTGGTGTCGGTGTTTGGGGTGGGTTACGACGGGGTGGATATTGCGGCCGCCCGCGAGCGCGGCATCGCAGTGACCCACACCCCCGGCGTGCTCAGCGACGACGTGGCCGATCTCGCTATGCTGCTCATGCTGGCGGTGGCGCGCGGCCTGCCCCGTGCCGACCAGCATGTGCGCAATGGCCAATGGCCCCAGGGCGGTTTGCCGCTGGGCCGCAAGGTCTCGGGCGCGCGCCTGGGCATCGTGGGCCTTGGCCGCATCGGGCAGGCGATTGCGCAGCGCGGCCAGAGCTTCGGCATGTCGATCGCCTACACCACCCGCACCGAGAAACCGGACACCGGCTTCACCTATTTCCCCAGCGCCAAGGCGCTCGCTGCCGAGGTCGACTTTCTGATCGTCATCACGCCTGGCGGCGCTGGCACCCGCCACCTGATCAACGCCGAGGTGCTCGCCGCACTCGGCCCAGAGGGCCACCTGATCAACGTGGCGCGCGGCAGCGTGGTCGACGAAGACGCGCTGATCGCGGCGCTGTCCAGCGGTGGCATCGCCGGCGCCGGGCTTGATGTGTTTGCCAACGAGCCCCACGTGCCCGAAGCCTTCTGGACCATGCCCAATGTGGTGCTCACACCCCACATCGCCAGCGCCACGGTGCAGACCCGCCAGGCCATGGCCAGTCTTGCCTTTTCCAACATGCAGGCCGGCACAGCGGGGCAGCCGGTGCTGACCATGGTGCCCGAGTTGCAGGCGGCAGCGCACGCATGATCGACGTGTTCGACCCCCGGTTTGCCCCCGTGGCACAGGGGGCGGGCGCGCTGGAGCATCTGTGCACCGGCGCCACCTGGAGCGAAGGTCCGGTGTGGATGCAGGAAGACGCCTCGGTGCTGTGGAGCGACATTCCCAACAACCGCATGCTGCGCTGGAGCGAGGCCGACGGCATGACCGTGTGGCGCGACCAGGTGGCGTTCACCAACGGCCACACCCGCGAGGCAGACGGCTCGCTGCTGCATTGCACGCACGGCCTGCGCGCCATCGTGCGCACCCGCTTCGATGCCGGCCTGTCGAACCCGCGCGATGAAATCGTGGTCGATCGCTACCAGGGCAAGAGGCTGAATTCGCCCAACGACGTGGTCGTGAAATCCGACGGCTCAATCGGGTTCACCGATCCGCCGTTCGGCCTGCTCGGCACCTACGAAGTCTACAAGGCCGAGTCCGAGATCGACGCGAAAGTTTATCTGATCGACGGCAACACCGCGA